>JAGLHR010000443.1 GCA_023143415.1 Thiomargarita sp.
CTCAAGAAAAACGATAAGAAAAACGATCCTGATGGGTTGTTGATTTTGGACAACTAAATTAAAATAGCCCTGTAGTTTTATGCTACGGGGCTTTTTTTTGTCTAGTATATGTTGTAGTCTGAGTACAACGGATTGACGGAATAAACGGATTCTTTGAAAGGATAAGCGCGAGACCTGATTTTTCACAATTAGGAGCAAAATATGTTGAAAAAATTAAATATTAAAAATTTTACGGTTTTTACAGATGTTCAATTTGAATTTTCAAAGGGACTCAATATTGTGATTGGAGACAACGCCACAGGGAAAAGTTTTATGCTTAAACTCGGTTACAGTGTTATGTACGTGCTATCTCGACCAAATAGCACTCTCAATGCAACAAAAACTTTAGCCAATAAACTTTATAGCGTTTTCAAACCAAATAGTTTAGGTCATCTTAATCGCAAGGGCAGTGGTCATCAACGTACTCAAATTCGTGTCGAAATAGAATTATCTGATAGTCGCACCGAATTGCTCCAATTTTCGTTTGCTAAAAATAGTCGTAGTAAAGTAACACTTGATCAAATCACGACTAATACGATATCCGCCCCCTTATTTTTCCCAACCCGTGAAGTACTCACGCTGCACCCAGAAATAATCGCTTTATATGAAGAACGTTACCTGTCTCTTGATGAAACACATTATGATTTATGTAAAGCATTGAGCCTACCCTTGTTGAAACAACCCCCTAACGATTTAAAGAAAATAATTGAATCTTTAGAGGCGGAATTAGGTGGCAAAATCACGGTGGATAAAACAGGACATTTTTATCTTGATATTCCTAAACAAGGCAAAGTTGAAATCTCTTTAATTGCCGAAGGATATCGAAAAATTGCCATGCTGATTTATCTGATTTTAAATGGTTCTCTCAGTAAAGGCAGTACCTTATTTTGGGATGAAACCGAGGCGAATCTTAATGCCAGAATTATGGTAAAAGTCGCTAACGCGCTAGTAGCACTTGCTCAACACGGCATACAAGTGATTCTGGCTACCCATGATTTCTTCTTAATGAAAGAATTATCATTATTGATAGAATCCACACCCAACATGCCAGCACGGTTTTTTAGTCTCAAAATGGATAATGCCGGTGTAGCGGTAGAAGAAGGGCGTATATTGGAAGACTTAAACACCATTGTTGTACTGGATGAAGTGTTGGCACAAGATGATAGAGAACAAGATTTTTATTATAAGAGTGGGCAATGATAATAATTCGAGAAGAAAATTTGCAATTTGAATTTCCTTATGATTGGCAAGTCGATAAGTACGATGACAAGAATCACTTTTATTATAATCAGGTTTCTCAATGTCAAGGCACTAAAGCGGTTGATATTTTAGCCTGGTCCGGTACTCAATTATTTATGATAGAAGCTAAAGATTTTAGAGGTGATCGGATTAGAAATAAGGAACGTATTAATAAAGGAGAATTAATCATTGAAGTCGCCCAAAAAGTCAGAGATACTTTTGCTGGACTCTATGGTGCTCATCGTTGTTTCAATGAAGAATTACAACCCTTTTGCCATCCACTTTTTACTGGAAAACATCAACCAGTGAAAATGGTACTGTTGTTAGAAGAAGACATTCCTCCTTCAAATGACATTAAAAGCTTAAAACAGAAACGTAGTGCTTTAGCAAAAGCCATCCGTAAACAATTAAAGTTTTTGAGTATTCATTGCCATGTTCATAACAGTAGTGATTTGCCAAAACATTTTCAATGGAATGTAAGATGCTTTTAAGAAAATGCGTTACCGTTTTTTATGTCTAGTTCAATACGCTTGGATATACCCAATTTAATAAGAAGAGGAGTGCAAATGTCTTTAGATGAAGAAATCAAAGTCGCAAGACAACAAATTGTAAAAGATGGTTATGATATGTCGGTTGGTGAATTGATGAGCCTCTATCGGGATCAGGAACTCATTATTAATCCGGCTTTTCAACGCTATTTTAGATGGGATGAGGGACAAAAAACCAAATTCATCGAATCGCTGTTATTAGGAATACCTATTCCACCCATCTTTGTTTTTCAAACGGATGAGGGCACTTGGGAATTGGTAGATGGTTTACAACGTCTTTCAACGCTATTTGAATTGGCGGGCATTTTGATAAATAGCAAAGGAAAACGTGAACCCCCTTCAATCCTGCAAGGTACCAATAAATTACCCAGTTTGCATGATAAATCATGGGAAAATGGACTGACTAAGGCACAACAATTTGACATTAAACGAGCACGGATTCGGGTTGAGATTCTGGGTAAAGGTACAAATCCCTACACGAAATTTGAACTATTTCAACGTTTAAATGAAAGTGGTTCTATTTTAACGGAACAAGAAATTCGCACTTGTACTATGGTGATGGTTAACAAAGTTTTTCATCAATGGATTGTTAAACTGTCAAAATCCGAGCCATTTCTTTCCATGATTGCCCAAACTGAAAAGGCTCAAAATAAACAAATGCCTATTGAATTAACCTTGCGTTTTTTCATTCATCGAAAAATTCCCTATCAAAGTGGCTTGAATACCCATGACTATCTTGATGATGGCATGTTAAGGTTAGCTAGCGATGAGAAACTTGACTTTGATCTGGAAGAAAAGATTTTTTTCCAAACCTTTTCTTTTTTAAATGAAACCGTAGGCAAAAATGTTTTTAAACGATGGTATAAGGATGAAAAAAAGTTTAAAGGCCAATTTCTGGTTTCTGCTTATCAAATCATAGCAGGGGGCGTTTCTAAACATCTTGAAACAATTGCTCAAATCGAAAAGCCGTCAGAATGGATGCAAGAAAAAATTGAGAGAATTTGGAAAAATAACAATTATTTCAAGCACTTAACTGGCGGTACCCACGGTGCGATGCAATTGGCTAAATTACTCCCTGATGATTTTTTTCGCCCATGAAAAAACTTCGTACCATTTCTGATATTCAAAATCACTTAGACAACGAGTTGAGATGGCGTATACAAGAAATAGCTAACCTGAAAAAGGTTATTCCACTGGTTGATTCTATACAAACACGAAGTTTGCTGAGAGCAGGCATTCCTATTCTCTATGCACATTGGGAAGGATTTGTGAATATTTGGATATTGACACCCAAGGCTATCATAATTTAAGTCATGAAGTGGTGACACTCCTTCGTGCTTATAAAACAGATATTGAAAATTCAATTGTTTTAGAATCCTATAAATCATCATTGTGAAAAACCAAACCTAGCACGCGACTCTTGGATACGCACAAGCGCAACAAATTGAAACGGCAATTAAGCATTATCCTGAGAGAGGCAATATACCTCAAACGCACACCCGATGCCATCGCTGTTGTTTTTGAAAACCAATCATTTTTTACTTATAATCCCTTCTTATATACAATCCTTGTAGTTATTGCTGGAAAATTAAAAACTTGATGATCGGATAAGGAAAATTCATAATATGACAACTCACTACCCATTGACACAGATAAATATTACTGGCTATCGACGCTTGTTTTCAATTGAGATGAAAATGCGCCCTTTGATGGTGATGATTGGAGCAAATGGGGTGGGCAAGACTTCCGTTTTGGATGTTTTTAGTTTGCTCACCTCTGCGGCACAGGGAAAATTGAAAAATATCCTTTCGAGGTTCAAGTTTTTTTACCGAAAAAACTTGAACCTCGAACTCAATTTGGGGGAATTGATGATATTTTGACGGCTGATAAAACCGACAAAGTCAGTTTTAAAGTATCTATGGCACGTTCTCGTTTCAACTTAGATTACTCTTTGACGCTAAACAAAAAAGGGATGTCTTATGAAATTGGCTCTGAAACTTTGGCACAAGAAAACCTTGACAATCATAATTCCTTGAAATACATTGATGCTAATCGCTCGGATATCAGGTATTTTCATGCAGATAGTCATAAACTGATACGTCCAACGTGGGAACACTCGCCTTTTGAAACGTCACTGTTTCAGATGTCGAAATTTTCTGAAGTGCCAGAAAAGGTGCGTAAACAATTCGCTTCTATGACTCATTATAGTGCGTATGCTTTAAATGTTGGCTATAATGCGCCCATTCGTTCACCTCAAAAAATGCAGCCAGCTACACACCCCGGACATAATGGCGAAGATTTGGTTTGTTGTCTGTATTATTTGCGTGAAACAGATCGAACCCGTTTTGAGGTGATCGAAGATACCCTTGCCGTTGCTTTTCCCAGTTTTGAACGGTTGGACTTTCCACCCGTCGCTGCGGGCATCTTGGCAATGACTTGGAAAGATAAAAATTTTTCTAAACCACTGTATATGAACCAATTGTCAGAAGGGATTTTGCGATTTTTATGGTTAATCACACTATTGCACAGTCCAGACTTAACCGCCGTGACATTGATTGATGAACCAGAAGTAAGTCTTCATCCACAATTATTGAGTATCTTGACAGATGTGATGAGCGAAGTTTCGGAACACACTCAATTAATTGTGGCCACTCATTCTGAACGATTGGTTCGCTTTTTAAGCCCTCAAAATGTGCTGATTATGGATGAAGAAGCCGGGTTGGCACAGATGAAATGGGCGGATACGTTGGATTTGAATGAATGGCTTGAAGAATATGCCCTTGATGAACTTTGGCGAATGGGTCGTTTAGTACTGTAGGGTGGGTAGAGCGACAGCGAAACCCACCGCAATCATAATTAATTGAAGAATGGTGGGTTTCCGTTTCACTCCTACCCACCCTACGCTTACTGTACTGTAGGGTGGGTAGAGCGACAGCGAAACCCACCGCAATCATAATTAATTGAAGAATGGTGGGTTTCCGTTTCACTCCTACCCACCCTACGCTTCTACGCTTCTGAACTGAAACAGAATACAAAATGCCAAAAAACGATAACCCTATAAAAACCAATAACTCCCCATTATGTCTTCACCAACGCTTTGAAGCCCAAGTCGAGCGCACACCCGATGCCATCGCTGTTGTTTTTGAAAACCAACAATTAACCTACCACGCTTTAAATGCCCGTGCCAATCAAGTCGCGCATTATCTCAAAACACTTGGCGTTGAGCCAGAAGTTTTGGTTGGGCTTTGTGTGGAGCGTTCTTTAGAAATGATAGTGGGATTGTTGGGGATTCTCAAAGCAGGTGGGGCTTATGTGCCACTTGATCCGACTTATCCCAAAGAGCGTCTCGCTTTCATGTTGTCAGATGCACAAGTGCCTGTCTTATTGACTCAGAAAGTGTTAATGGATGGATTGCTTGAACATCAAGCTCATACAGTTTGTTTAGACAAAGACTGGGGAATCATTTCTCAGGGGTGTGACGAAAATCCCATCAATCGAACAACGCCCGACAATTTGGCTTATGTGATTTATACGTCTGGTTCGACTGGAAAACCTAAAGGAGTAATGATTTCTCATCATTCTATTGCTGAGCATTGCTGTGTTGTTAAATCTCATTACCAACTGGCTCCTAGTGACAGAGTGCTTCAGTTTGCCTCTCTCAATTTTGATGCCTCAATAGAACAAATCTTTTCTACTTTTATTACGGGTGCGAGGTTAATTTTACGAGGTAGGCAACTCTGGACAATCACTGATTTTTGTCAGAGAATCGTTAAAAATGGAATAACTGTGGCTAATCTTCCGCCAGCCTATTGGCAACAGTGGCTCCAAGAGTGGGACAATTTGCATGAATTCGCCTTAAACAACCCACTCAAATTGGTCATCGTTGGTGGAGACATAATGTTACAGAAAATGCTCGAATTATGGCAGCGAACACCAATGACTTCAATCCGTCTGATCAACGCTTATGGGCCAACTGAGGCGACTATCACGACAACAACTTTTGAGATGACATCTCAATTTGACAGTAAAACGCATTCTCAAAGAATTCCCATTGGTCGTTCTCTCGCTAACAAGATTGTCTACATTTTAGACAGCGACAATAATCCCGTTTCTATCGGCGTATTGGGTGAACTCCATATTGGTGGTGTGGGTGTTGCTCGCGGCTACCTCAACCGCCCCAAATTAACTGCTGAAAAATTCATCAAAAATCCCTTTAGTGATGATCCCAATTCACGCCTCTACAAAACGGGCGACTTAGCCCGTTATCTGCCGGATGGCAATATTGAATTTCTGGGGCGCATTGATCATCAAGTCAAAATTCGTGGATTTCGTATTGAACTTGGTGAAATTGAAGCAGTATTGAACCAACATCCTGATGTACGAGAAGCGGTGGTGACTGCGCCGGAAATTTCTCCCGGTGATAAACGCTTAGTCGCTTATTTTATTGATAAAAAAAATATCAATATCAGTAACTTACGTTATTTTTTGCAGGATAAGTTGCCTAATCATATGAGACCCGCTGCCTTCGTCAGGCTAGACAAAATGCCTTTAACCCCTAATGGCAAAATAGATCGTAAGGCTTTACCCTTACCCACTTGGGAAGGTAGCGATTCAGCCGATGGCTTGCCAAACACCCCCACCGAAATTAATCTGTTTAAATGGTGGAGCAACGTTTTAGGTGTATCACAGTTCAGCATTCACGACAACTTTTTTGAATTGGGTGGACATTCACTGCTGGCAACTCGGATTATTTCGCGGGTGCGTGAGATTTTTCAGACTGATGTACCAATAAGTGTTTTATTTGATAAACCGACAGTGGCAATGTTGGCGGCGTATATTGATTCGCTTGTTCCTCTGAAGTCATTGGAAACCCTCACCATTCCCGTTGGAATTAAAAGTGAGGCTGTTGATACTGCCCCGCTATCCATTACCCAGCAAAGTTTCTGGTTATTTGAGCAACTTCATCCTAATACACCGACTTTTAATATACCTTTAGCGTATCAGCTAACGGGAAAAATTAATTTTTCTCTACTAGAACAAGCATTTAGCGAAATGGTGCGCCGTCATGCCACTTTGCGTACCCATTTTGAAGTGAACGAGACAAGTGTGCCGCAACAACGAATTATTCCTCCGGCACCTTATTCTGTGAAAATCATTGAATTGAGCGAAAAATCTGAAACGCAACAAGTTATCAATGAAGAAATCCGCCGCTCTTTTGATTTGGGGCAAGCGTGTTTATGGCGAGCAACTGTACTTCGCCTAGATGAAGAAGAACAGATATTATTGCTGACTTTCCATCATTTAATCACAGATGGTTGGACAATCGGGCTTTTTATAGATGAATTGATCGCATTGTATGCGGAACTTTCTGGTTTCCACCGTTCAGAAGACACGACGCGGAGCGTCGAGGAAGGCATTCCCAAACAGAGTTTGGGATCGAGGCATTCGAGGCATTCGAGACATTCGAGGCATTATCGATACACCGATTTTTGTCAGTGGCAAGATCAATGGCTGCAAAGTGAGCAATATCAATCACAATTGGCTTATTGGCAATCACAATTAAAAGGCCCTTTGCCGATATTAGAATTGCCCACCGATTATCCACGCCCTCCCGTACAAACTTATCAGGGCGCACGGCAACCCATCATTATTTCGCCATCACTCACAACCGCTTTAAATCAATTTAGCCATCAGCAAGCGGTGACTTTATTTATGACTTTGTTAGCGGCTTTTAAAACTTTATTGTATCGCTACACAGGGCAAACGGATTTATCGGTGGGAACAGCAGCGGCAGGGCGACAAGGGATCGAGTGGGAAAATGTCATGGGCTTATTTATCAATAACTTAGTGCTACGCACCACCCTATCTGGACAAACGCCCTTTGTATCATTTTTAAAGCAAGTGCGCGAAGTCGCGCTCGCGGCATACAACCACCAAGATTTACCTTTTAAAAACTTAATTGATAGCCTACACCCAGAACGTGATCTCAGTCATAATCTCTTATTCCAAACGTTTTTTTTACTGCAAAACTTTGATTTTCCTGAATTAAAACTAAACGGTTTGACAACAACGCCATTAAATGTCAATACGGGCACGGTTAAGTTTGATTTAACCTTAGAGTTATATGAAAAAGCGGAAGGAATCACCGGCTGGTTTGAATATAATACTGCCCTGTTCAGTGCGGCAACGATGCAGCGTATGGTGGGGCATTTTAGAACGTTGCTGGCAGACATTGTCGTTGAACCAAATAAATGTCTCTCAAAATTGTCGCTCTTAAACGATGTTGAAAAAGCGGCTTTAATAGATGATTTTAATGAGGACTTTTTTGATGACGTTTAATTAACTGATGTGACGCACTATGTT
>JAGLHR010000444.1 GCA_023143415.1 Thiomargarita sp.
TGCGTCACATCAGTTAATAATTCACCATTAATAATTCACCATTCATCATTGCTTCTTTGTCGTTGCAAATGACTCAAATGTAAGTGCGTTTTAACCCGTATCAAAACTTCTTTCGGATGAAAAGGTTTAGTAATATAATCCACCCCACCTAAATCAAAACCTTTGACTTTATTCATCATTTCTGATAAAGCCGTCAGAAAAATGATGGGAATATTTTTGGTTTTAGGATTGGCTTTTAATTGCCGGCAAACTTCAAAACCATCCATCTCAGGCATCATCACATCCAATAAAATGAGATGGGGATATTTCAATTGAGCTATTTCTAGCGCCGTCTTTCCATCTGATGCAAAAGTCACTTTCAAATTGTTGCTATCAAGAATATCCGATAATAATTTTAAATTTAAAGGAACATCATCCACAATCAAAATCTCTGGATATTCTGGCATCCTTGTACTTAATATATTATGGCAGCGTTTTAAATAAACCTGTGCGACGTTATCATTGGGATTGATTTGCAACAATTTTTCAAAAAATGGTTTAGCCTTATTGAACTTTTCATGATGATAAAACATAAAACCGGCTTCAAAATAGGAGCGCGTTTCATTTTTCAAAGCAATACTTTTAGAGTGATCAGCATCAAAAACTTCGTAAATGGTTACTTCTTCTTTTTTCCCCTTCACCTGTGTTACATCAATCATCCGAATTTGATATTGATGGGGTTCGGTTAATTTGTTATAAGTATGTTCAGTAATTAATAGAGCAGTGCCATAATTTTTTGTTAATTGCTCGACACGAGAGGCTAAATTAACCGCATCCGAGACAACCGTGCCATCCATGCGATTTTTTCCTCCGACGATACCCAACATTAAGGAACCTGTGTTAATACCAATGCCAATATTAATAAAATCAGATTTCCCTTGACTCATGTTATATTCCTTCAGCTTTTTCAACTGCCCAATAGCGGCTTGTAGCGCATCATCAGCCGTTGGAAACAGTGCCATGATCCCGTCACCGATATATTTATCAATAAAACCATGATGTTCACCAATAATCGGTTCCATGCGACTCAAATAGGCGTTAAGAAAGTCAAAGTTATTTTGCGGTGTCATTTTTTCCGATATTCGTGTAAAACCTCGAATATCGGAAAATAAGATCGCCATTTCCTTTTCAACTTGATCCCCCAATTCAACCTCAATAATACTTCGCTTATCTAATAATCTGAAAAAATTATTGGGTATAAAACGTTCATAAGCCTTGTTGATTCTGTTGACTTTTTCTTTTTGTAATTCTTCTAATTGACGAGAAAACGCATCCAATTTATCATTTTGCACTTGGAGCTCTTCATTTTGCTGATGAAGTTGTTTTTCAAATTGTTTGCGCTCGGTAATATCCAGAGCATACTCAATCATCTGGTTCACATTACCCGTATTATCAATAATAGGAAAACCGTGTACTTCAACATTGATGGGATTGCCCTTTTCATCAAAATGAATATGTTCGACAATAGTCGGTTTTTTCGTTTTCTTCACTTTTTCAAGGGGACAAGAATTATTTATACCGGTACAAGGCTGACTTCTTTTATGTGTCAAGGCATAGCAAGTGATTTTTTGTAATAATCCCAATGCTTGCGTGGCAGAATTTGATAATTCGATCTGATAGTTATTCGCATTGATGACATGAAAAGGATGATCAAACGAATCGATAACCCGTTGCAGAAATTGATGTTGCTGCTCAATTTTTTCCTTCGCCAATTTATTTTTGCTTTTCTCAGTAGCAATGAGATCATTGTGGTACTTGAGAAGCCTGAATTCGACTTCGTTCACAAATGAGTAGAAAAATAAAAGTAACCCGCTACTAATGAAGATAGAGAACATGGTTAAGAGAATTAATAATATTTCCTGTGCCATTTCTTGTTTTGAAACATCATTAAGAACAAAAATATCACCCAATTTGCGGTTGCCTGCGTCAATTAGAGGCACAAATCCACCACTATATTGTTTATGATTGAGCGTTAAATTCAAAAGCGTTTTTAGTTCATCTTTTGAATGTGATAAAAGCGGCTCTAATTTTTTGAACGCTTTAGGAATCGTCGGCATCGTTTTGTCAATAATAACGAATTGAGAGAATTCTGTCCAATCACCAACGCGCCCCATCATTCTTAAACCTTCTTCCCAATCGGCACGATTAAGAAAGGATTTTTTGATGAGAAAAAACAGTTCAACACCCAAAATTTTCTTGAGTGCAAGAGTGATATGTTCAATTTCTTTGCCCAGTTCAATATAACCGATCAGTGAACCATTTATCCGCCAAGGATATACGAGACGTAAGGTAAATGTGCCAAATTTGCCTAGCTCAATGCCATAAACAGGTTCATCTTTACGCATCGTATCAGCCAATGTAAATCTGGGTACCGTATCTCCATAACGCTGGGGATTATGTACGCGCAAAAAGCAAATCTTATCCATATTGATAAAATAAAAATGGGTGACTTGGTATTTTTTGCGGATAACCTTAAAATATGGCTTTGCATGATGGAGCAATGCTTCTCGATCTTTAACTTGATAAGCATTCTGTATATTTTTATCAAATTGCAAAAAATTAATTTGGCTTTCCAAAATTTTGGCTTCTTCATCCAGTTTCATCTTGAACAATTGTTCTGTTTCTTTAAGACGCTTTTCCACTTCATCATTGAGATGCACTCGCTGAAGCAAATAGATACCCATAATAGAAATGGTTAGCAAAAAAAATAACGTCAAACTAAGAGGAATAAGAATGTGTTTAGTGATGTTTTTTTCGTTGGTTTTCATTTTTAAATGAATTTTGAGTTTTAGAGTGGATTCGAGAAGATTCTGCTCAGAAAATTTCTATTCTTTTTGAATCAGAATTTTCAGAATAAAACCCTAAAATAATTGTAACTACTCAGCCTTGAAATCTTAATGTAGGGTGG
>JAGLHR010000445.1 GCA_023143415.1 Thiomargarita sp.
AAGAATCCAAAGATATTCTCATCAGCTTCTTAAACGCGGTGGTGGATTTTGATGGTAATCCCATTGTGGATTTAACCATTATAAATCCTTATCAAATACCTTTAGGTGAAGGTTTGACAGAACCTCACATATTGTTGGCTGAGATTCAAAAAGCGAGACAACAAGCCATAAATCCGGTTTCAATCAATGTTCTGTGGGATAATCTGGTTGAGTTTGCTATTTCCACAATATTAATGTTGTCTTTAGAAAGGAGAAACTCATGAAATTTCCCTATGGTATTTGCGATTTTGAGAAAATCATCAGCAATAATTATTTTTACGTTGATCGCACCCATAAAATTCCCTTGCTTGAAGATGCGGGAGACTATTTACTCTTCCTTCGCCCTCGCCGTTTTGGTAAAAGTCTGTTATTGTCGATGTTGGAAAACTATTACGATGTCGCAAAAGCCGATGAGTTTGACCAATTGTTTGGACATTTAGCTATTGCTCAAAATCCCACCCCAAAACATAATCAATACTTCGTGATGAATTGGGATTTTTCAGGGATTGATTCCAGCGGTACACCAGAAGAAATTCAGCAACGAATGCACGATCATGTTAATGGTAGTATTGAACAGTTCATCGCCCATTATGAAAGTTTTTTGGATTATGACATTTTCGTTGATCCAAATAATGCCGCACGTTCCCTTCAATCCGTCTTTGCCGCCGTGAAACGGACTCCCTATAAGTTATACTTGTTGATTGATGAGTATGACAATTTCGCGAATGAAGTGATGATGGCGGGGCTATCCGCTACAAGTCAAGAGCGATATGAGGCGTTGATTTATGAAGAAGGGGCGTTGAAAGCCCTTTTCAAAACCGTCAAATATGGTACGAAAGGCTTGGGTATTGATCGTATTTTGATCACGGGTGTCTCGCCGGTGGTGATGAGTGATATTAGCAGTGGTTTTAATATCGCGGAAAATATTTATCTTCAACCCGATTTCAACGATTTATGCGGCTTTTGGGAAGCAGAGATTTTAGCCGCATTGCAAAAAATCGCGAAAAAATGTGGCTTCACCAAAGCCCAAGTGAAAGAAATGATGGCAATGATGCGAGCCTTTTATAATGGTTATAGTTTTTCTTATCATGAAAAGCCATTGATTTATAATTCAACCAATAGCCTCTATTTTTTGAAACATTTACAAAAAAATTGTCAAGTTCCCCGCCAAATCTTAGATGATAATCTGGCGATGGATCGAAACAAAATCGTTTATATCTCCCAACTCCCTCATGGAAAGCAGGTGATCACTAACGCTTTGAATGAACAGGAACCGTTAACCCTCGATCAATTAGCCTCTCGGTTTGGTGTGGATGAAATCGTCAAAGCCACCAAGGATACCCCTTTTATGCTTTCGTTGTTATATTACTTTGGGGTTTTGACTCTCAGTGGTGAGATTTCTTTGAATGGGGAACTCATTTTAAAAATACCCAATTTAGTAATACGCAAGTTGTATGCGGAACGGATTAAAGAATTGTTGTTGCCGGAATTTACCCTGAAAGAGGAAGCACAACGGCTAGTTAAACAGTTTTATCAAACGGGTAAACTACAGCCGCTATGTCAATTCATCGAACGGACTTACTTTAAAGTGTTTGACAATCGCGACTATCGTTGGACGAATGAACTCACTATCAAAACGGCTTTTTTGACTCTGCTGTTTAATGATATCTTTTATCTGATGGATTCAGAAACGGCATTGGATAGGACTTATGCCGATTTAACGATGATCATCCGCCCTGATATGCGCCAATATCAATTGTTAGATTTCCTGATGGAGTTCAAATACGTGAGTTTAAAACAAGTTGGCTTGACAGGAGAAGAAGTGAAACAGAAAACGGATGCCCAGCTTAAAGCGTTAGATGCCGTTAAAGCGCAATTAGCCGAGTCAAAGGAACAAGTTAATCGTTACCGCAAAACGTTGTTAGCGTATTATGACAATAAGTTACGTTTGCAGTCTTATACAGTCGTGGCGATTGGGTATGAGCGGTTGCTTAGTTGGGAGTGGTGAATCTTTAGCCATGATTAATCACGTCATCACGAGTCAATACGCTGGCAGCGCAAGAAAACTATACCAAAAAGACACTATTGATGTTATGATAATATTAGAATTGGTGAAGCAAATTTTATCGTTTCCACGCGCCAGCGTCAATGCCATTAAGTTAAGGAAGATTTATTGGAGTCCAAACCTTCAGATTTGGAGGGCAAACCTTCAGATTTGGATTATTTCGCTTAAATATCAAAGACTTCCAAATCTGAAGGTTTGGACTCCAAG
>JAGLHR010000446.1 GCA_023143415.1 Thiomargarita sp.
TAAAATTAAGCATCAATTTGGCATAAAGTTACGGTAAATGCTCAAAAGTGATACTGCTAACGCAGTTATCTTCTTCACAGACTAATCGTCGTCCTTGTACGTGCGTGAACATACCCTCTAGATCATTCTTAACGGTAGCTTCTTCATCGGACATCACTTGCGGCTTAGCCCCTTTACTAATACCTTCCATCTCTGCTTGTGCCGATTGAACTTGGCGTGTGTCATTTTGCTCATGGGCTTGAAGCAAATTCTGAGTTTTTCTTTCCAATTCCAAATTGCGCTCTCTGTAAGCGAGAAAGAGAATTTTTTCTGTTCCAGTCTGGTTATCAAGCTCGAAAGATTTAGCTTCACCCGGCACAAAATAGGTTCTATTGGCTCTTACTGGGTTATCATTTCCAGCATCTGCACCAATAAAGTTTTTTCCCGGAGGAAATAAGGAAAACAATTGATCGCTACTGTCATATTGAAAAATATACACATAACACTCTTCCCTCGGTGTAAACTGGATTTTGTAATGATCACCCGTATGCAACTCTGAACCATTTTGGAGAGGACGAGCATAAGCACGTCCTCTATCAGAACGGTAACTATAAGCAACATCTGTCACGAGTGCTTCTTGTGAGGAGGAATAAAGCACCACCTCAATCTCCTCTGTTTCCCCAGTAGATTTGGAATCAGTAGCAATTACTTTATTGACTCCCTTATCCACTGTACTAAGATCACCACCATTTGCACACCCAACGGAAGAAATAATCATTAACAAAGGGGCTAAAGTAATGGCTTTTTTCACAATTTTCACAATTTAACTCCTATTCTTGTAGCACCTAATGAATTTTGTATTCAAAAGTGAGAATATTTATAAATTTCCCATCTGTTGCAAAAGAGATTGCTCTGACTTAAAAAGTAACGACTCAGGGCAACCACTTCCAAATTCCACCGATGAAATCGGTGGAATTTAGGTGGAATTGAGATTTTAGAAGCACCCTGCGTAACATCAATTAATAATAATCTGGTTGTAGGGGCAATCCTTTATGGTTGCCCTGAGTCGTTACAAAGGCAAATGAGATACTAAGCCATGTAGGGCGTTGCACTGTGGGTACATTTTTTCACGAAAAGGACTGCCCACTCTACATGACTAAACCATTCAATTGCATCAATGAGACAACCATCTAATCAATTTGCTCTTGAAGTCCCTAAATACTTATTTTTAAAATTCCAAATTTTTGTTCAAATTGATTGGACTGTATTATACACACCCCTCCAAGAATGGTCAATTTTGTTTTAAGAACGGGGATTAAAAAAAATATTTATGCCCATTTAAAAAGTAATAAATTTTACCATTTTTCCTTATTACGATCCATTTCACAGAAATTGGTATTTTTTTTGCTTATTTTTTTATTTCCTAAAAAAATTGTTTAAATTTTTCAATGAGTGTATAATATAAGAATTGATTCTAAAATAGCAAAAAAAATAAGGAACAGGATTAATCACGGAATCACGAGTCAATACGCTGGCAGCGCAAGAAAACTGTACCAAAAAGACACTATTCATGTTATGATAATAGTAGAATCAGTGAAGCGAATTTTCTCGTTTCCACGCGCCAGCGTCAATGCCATTAAGTTAAGCCATGGAGAACACGCAGGTTCGCCCCTACAGCCCCTGAATACATGATTATTTGGAATAAACCTGTGTGTCTGCCCTTTCTCGTTCCCAAACAGAGTTTGGGAACGAGAAACAATCCTTGTAGTTATTGTTTGGATAACGAGAAAAAATCCTTTGGCGAAATGAAATCAGGAATCATTATGAAAAAATTTAACACAGCTGGGCCTTGTGTTCCCTCCGAACATTACATGGTACAAAGCGCACCTCATTTATCAACGATTGGTAAGCTGATTGAAGATAAACGCTATTTTATCCTACACGCGCCTCGTCAGACGGGTAAAACAACCATGATGTTGCAATTGACGGAAAATCTAAATCAGGAAGGCAAATATATTGCTTTATATCTCAATGTAGAAGCGGCACAACCTTGGCGTAATCGTATCGCTGAAGTTAATCAAACCATTGTCAATGAATTTCGTATCAATGCGAAAATTTTTCTACCCAAAGAATATCAGCCATCTTCAGCTTGTTTTGAAAATATCGGAAATGAATTTTCGGTGTTTTTGATTCAGTGGTGTTTGGAATTGCAGAAACCTTTAGTAGTATTTATGGATGAGATCGATGCCTTGATTGGAGATGGTTTGATTTCTATTTTGCGCCAATTACGTTCAGGTTATACCAAACACCCACGCGCCTTTCCTCACGCACTTTGTCTCATTGGGTTACGTGATGTTCGTGATTATCGTATTTATTCAGATGCCTCAAAACGCTATATTGTCGGAGGTTCAGCATTTAATATCAAAGAAAAATCCATTCGTCTCGCAGATTTCACGTTAGCGCAAGTGAAAGAATTATATGCACAACATACTGAAGCGACCAGGCAAGTGTTTACCGAAGACGCTTTACAACGAATTTATCACTTGACACAAGGACAACCTTGGTTGGTGAATGCGTTAGGCAGAGAATTATGTTTTGAAGAATACGCCATTGCTTATGAGCAAAGCGTCACCGAGACGGATGTGGATAATGCCGCCGAAATTCTGATTAAACGGCGAGATGTGCATTTGGATCAATTAGCAGATAAGTTGACGGAGCCAAGGGTAGCTAAGATTATTGAAGCCATTTTGATTGGTGAAAACCAAGGGGAATCTCAAGAAGAAGAAGTTCATTTTAATTGGAATGAGAATCGGCAATATTTAATTGATCTCGGATTAGTTCGTTCCGGCAAAAGGGGACTAGAAATTGCTAACCCAATTTACCGTGAAGTAATTCCAAGAGAATTAACCACTTATCAGCAAGACATATTAGGCATCGAACCCCAATGGTATGTCAAACCGTCTGGAAAACTGGATATTGATAAAATCTTAGAGGCTTATATTGCGTTTTACAAAGAACATAGTGAATTGATAACCAACCGCAGAACCTATACCGAGGCGGCTCATCATTTATTATTTATGGCTTGGTTGCAAAGAATTGTCAATGGTGGTGGACATATAAGTAGAGAATATGCAGCGGGTTTGGGGCGTTTGGATTTATGTATTGACTTTGCCGGGGAAAGATTTGCGTTTGAATTGAAACGTCGTTCTAAAACCGCATTAACTAAGGGAAAACAGCAATTAGCCGATTATTTACAACGGCTCAGTCTTCAGAGTGGTTGGCTGGTGATTTTTCAGCGCGGCAAAGTGCAAGATTGGGATGCCGTTGGGAAACGAGAATTTTTCGTCGAAGCGGGGAAGCAGATTGAAGTGATTTGGTTGTAAAATGCGATACATGCGAATTAAGGAATGAGAATTGATTTCAATTTATTATGATTTTAAACTATAACCCAAACACATCGGAGAAAGACTATGCCATTTATTGATGTAAGAACTGATTTCGCTTTTAAAAAAGTCTTTGGGAGTGAAGAATCCAAAGATATTCTCATCAG
>JAGLHR010000447.1 GCA_023143415.1 Thiomargarita sp.
GCTAAAGTCTGCTAAAGCAGACTACTAAAAAAACTGAGTCGTTTAGCTGAGCCTGCTTTAGCTTTCAGCCTTGAAATTGATTTCAAGGCTGAGTCGTTACCATTTTTCAACGGAACGGTGCCACTTCGTTCCTACCCACCCTACATTAAGAGATCAAATTTTGATAGGATACCAAATGATTAATACTCAACTATACTCAGCACTGGATCGAGGCTAAAGTTTTTCTTCAAAAAACTTTAGCCATGTAGGGTGGGCAACGTGTTTTTGTTGCCCACCCTACATGGCTAAGGACGGTGGGCAAAAAAACACTTGCCCACCCTACGAAAAACTTTAGCTTCACCAACATGTAGGGTGGGCAACAACTTTGCACAGCACTTTTTTAATGAGGAAGCCGTTGCACGAAAAGTCTGAGAAACCCAGTTTCTGCCAGAAACTTGGTTTCTTTGCTCATCAAAATACTCCCTTAAAGGTTGCGCCTATATCGATCCATCGAATCAGGGTTAGTAATTCCTCATCACTTAAATACCGATGCTCTTGCGTCATTAATAAGTCAATTAATGCACTTTGACTTGATAACGCTTCTCTTTCATTAATATATTTCTTATCCGCAAAATGACCACTGTCAGGTTCTTTCAAACGATGTAATGTTTCATAAGAGCGGGTGTAATGTTTTGTCTTTTCAGCCGTTAAGTCTAAAGCGGTATGACTGCCATGACATTTCACACAGTTCTTATCAAGAATAGGCTGAATATCCTGAACATAATCAATGGAAGTAAAATCGGTCATTTTTGTACCTTTGGCAGCCGGATTTCGACGTTTATGTTCCTGTTGATTCCAATTCGCCATGACTTTGGATGCTTCCGTCACAATATCGAAAGGCCCGATGCCATCGGTTGGTTTTTCTGTTAAAGAACCATGACAGCCTCCACAACTACCCGCAAATTTACTTCTCGGAATGGATAGGGTATATTTCTCACCCGCTTGCGTAGAAAGCATACGTTGTAAGGTATAAACTGCACGTTTGTTGGCATCAAGCGCTTGAAAAATCCACGCCATATTAGGGGGGACTTCTACATATAAAGAACCATCAGGTTCAAGAGGCACTTCGTCCACAATCAATTTTTTAGTATGGACCCCTTTACTCACTGCCGTTGCAAAAGGATCATCATCATCAATAGGTTGTATATCTGCTTTAGTCAAGGGCAAAACACCGATAACACGTACATATTTAATCGCATCATGCGGTAAAGGATTACGATCACCAGTTTGAGTAAAGTTGGTTAAAAACGAGATAAGCAGTCCAAAATCATAGATTTCAATTTCAGCCGGGGTGCCTTCTGGCATTCTCAAAACACCATCCACTTCTTTAGGCAGATGACCTTTAACAAATTTTTGATGATGTTTTGGGTTGTTGGGATGTTCTTTTAGTCTAACCATAACGGGTCTGGCATTGTATTCCGCCATATTCTCAGAAGAGGCGGCTTCAATTTTAACTAACTCGTAAGCACCCACATTTCTCCGGTTTTCTGATTGTGGCGAACCTTTAAACTGAATGGTATAAATATCCCAATTGGGATCAGCATTGGGATCAAGGTGATCCAGTTTTTCTTTGGTATAAGCCACAATAATATGGCCATCAGTCAATGGATAGTGGTCTCTAAAAGCCCCTTTTGGAGAAACGCCCGTATGAGTATATCCCTCAAATTTCATGATTTCTGAAATGTGACGAGGCGGTGATGAAAATTCAACTTCATTGTATTTTTCAGAAAGCGGAATATCATCCATCGGATTATCTGCTTCCGTACTGGTACCCATGCCATGATCGATTAGCGCAAGATTACCACCAGCCCAATAATTACGGGGGTCATGTAATAATCTGACTTCAAGTCCTTCAGGCATTTCACGAGAATCACTTTGCAACTGAAAACGAGAACGTTCACCCCCATGCGGATGAAAATCAAAACCACCTGCTTGCATACGATAAATCGCACCATTAAAAATGGGTTTATCATCTTGATAGCCAAGATTTCGTACTGTCGTTACCATGATAGCACCACTGGTTCTTAATGTGGGCTTACGTTCTTGACTCAATCCATAAGTCATGCGTACATTGCTTTTTTCATATTTACCGGGCATGAAACGCCAAATATCATAAGCCGATTGATAATGGCTTTGGGGCTGTTCAATGACATAAACCGTGTTTTTATCCACTTCATAAGGCAACGCGCGGTCAAGAATTAAACCTTGTTGCTGATGTTGAGTTATGGTACGCCATTCACCCGCATTCTTACCCTTAACAAAATAGATACGTCGTCCGGTAAAAGTCCCCGCTTTTTCTGGGCGTTGTTTGTCATATATTAATTGTTTCGTTTTATCGCCATCACTCATTTTCGTTGCACTGTCCGCCTCGCCAATAATGCCAAATTGATCTGAGGAGATATAAGCACCGGCTTGATTACTTGCATATACAATGGATACTTTGCTTAAATCTTCTCCAAACTGAGTCTGTTCTTCATTTGCTGGTGCGTAAATGGGATCAATATGGTGAATAAGTGTGCCTTTTTTTAATTTAGCGGGCGCAAAACTCATTTGAGTGATTTGTTTCGTTGCAATATCAAGCTCATAAATTCTAAACCCTTTTGTCTCAGTTTTTCGCATCGAAAATAAAAGCGTTTTGGCATCATAACGCACATCCAACGCTTGAATTTCTGCGTTTTCAAAATCAGTCAGTTTGACAGGCGTTGATGAAAATTTTCCCGATTTTTTAGCTAAAAAGAAAATATTTCCACCAGGATAAAATGGTTCCATTTCAAAATATTTTCTGGGCGTATGTCGGGGAGCGCGAATAAACACGATGCCTTGAGTTTCACCAAGCCCTTTTAGCGGTTCGCCTTCTGAAACCAAATGTGCAGCGACTTCGGCTTTTTCCATTTCCAGCCATTTTAAAATCGTCTTAACATCCTCATCTGCAAACGATTCAAAAAACTGGTTATTACCGCCGCGTTGATGAATTCCCCCTTCTTTAATAGGCAGATTTTTAGTGATCAGACGGCTCAGTTTCAAATCACCATCCAAATTGACAAAATGAGTCACTTTACCTAGAAATGAGGCACGATTTGAGCGTATCATCGCTTTTGAAAAAACACCATCGGGCATGGGGGGTTGTAATTTCAAATCAGTAAATGTTAAAAGCCCATGACAGGAAGACAAAAAACAACCATTACGAATAAAAACAGGCTGAACTTCGTCTTTAAAAAATTGCATAAGTGGTGGTAATTCCTGTTTTTTATTTGGGTTTTTGGTTATTTCTTGTGCCACCCAAGTATGAAGGGTTTGATAATCTTCATCATCAGTGGAATAAAAAATATCCAGCCCTTTATGTGGAATGCCGCCATAATCTTCTGTTAAAGGATTTCTAAGAAGGCGACTAAATCTCGCCTCTTCATCGAAATCAATTCGTTCATTTGAGATTGAGACTTTATAGATCGTTTCTACATCTACGATTCTTCCTTTTTTGAGTGGAAAATAAAAATAACCTTCATTGCCTGAAGCCATAAATTTATCGTAGGAATCTTGTTCGACACCATGACAAGTGGCGCACTTATTTTCTAATACAGGAACGACTTTCGTTGTAAAAAAACTGTCGTCAGGAGTCTTGTTACAGCTTATTAATACGATACTTGCAATCATAAAAATGACGAGTTGATTAGTAATTTTGCTCATACTTCTGATCCTATTATTCTTTTGGAGGTTCTTGCAAAACTCTGAAAAATGCCTTTAGACTGGCAAAGTAAAAATGAGTCAGGTAGGGTGGTTTCGAGGTTTTCATTTTTCTTCAAAAAACGAAAACATCGAAAACGTGTTTTTGGTGCAACGCCAAAATATTGGTAACAGGGCAACCACAAGGGATTGCCCGATGAATATTTTCGTCAGTATTAATAAGAATATTGTCGTAGGGGCAATCCTTTATGGTTGCCCTAATTGATTTAGGCTTTGAAATCAATTTAAAATAATGGTTTTCACATTTAATGGTTTTCACATTTTTTCAAGCTGTTTTCACAATAACTATTTGATTTCTAATAAAAAATCACCTATATTAGTTAGAATGTGAGTCAGTTCTAACTTGAACATTGAATATTATTATATTTAAAATGCCGTTGCACGATAAAGCTTTGCCCACCCTACCAGGCTGGTAGGATGTTGCACAGTCTTTATCGTGCAACGGCATTATAAACTTTATTCCACCTTAAAACGACTCACTCCCACCATCCATTGAATGATCTATCCAGCTATTTGATGGTGCATAAGATGTTTGAAAGACAAAAAACAAGCAAAATCTAATACTTCTTTTGCAATATTATCAGGTAAATCTTTGATAATGGCTACTGTTTGTTCAGCAATGGGAACCCATTCCTGCGTTTCTGCCCGCCAAACAAGCACAAATTCTTCAGAATTGAGGGCAAAAACATCAAGTGTTTCTCCCTCTTTATTAGTCAATTCAACTTCGTAAACATTGTTGTTATGAGAATGAACGATAGTACCCTGAATACCAACCGATAAATTGCGTTCTGGCTTATCAACTATCATTTCAACGACATCACCTATCTCTGGCATTTGATTTACCTCGTTTTTATAACATAGAGTGTGACTAAATGAGCTTCTTTTGCGTCAGGGGGTATTAACCAACCTGTTTTTACCATTTCTTGTTGTGCATCTATGCCTTCAATTAATAGTTCTGCTGTATAACGTTTTCCATATTGATCTTCACTATGATAAGTGATTTCAGCAGGTAGAGATTTCTTTTCAAGTTGATCAAGCAAGTGTGTATCAATAGAGAATGGAATGAATATTGCTTACGCCATCCCTAGAACTTCTATGGCTTTTTCATCAAAAGGAGAAGATAACCTGTTTCTCAAGGCTGTTAGCCAATGTCTTCCTATTTTCCAATATTTATTGACATTTTTCCCAAGTATTTCAATGAACTCTTGACAGCTAGAGGTTAAGTTTTCTTTTTCAGAATTTTTGGAAGTTTTTTCTTTTTGTTTATTCCTTTCAGTCGTCGATTTTTTCGCCGACACGATATCCATAGCTTCTTGTTTTAAATGAAGTTCTAGTAAAGCAACGATCAACATGACATCAAATTGGATGGTAATGCCTTGCTGACTATTTTTTATTAAATTTCGAGGTTCAAGTTTTTTCGATAAAAAAACTTGAACCTCGAATTCCATTCATTGTTCGCTTTAAGTAGCGAAAAATTAATTCGATTTGCCAACGATAAGCATATAACATAATGATTTGAAAGCTCGTTAAATCTTGACGATCAGTTAACACATAAAAATGTTCAGAGCCGATGTAGAAACGAACCAAGCGATAAACATTATCATGTTTGTCATTTGTGAAACAAATAAGTTCATCAGTTACTTCTCTGAATATGTGTTGTACAGAAGCTGGCAATTGAACAGGCAACGGTTTTTCCACATTAAGCAAGAGGTTTGTTTTAATTCTAATGACAAAATGTGCTTTTGCGTTTATTATTTCATTATAAAGATAGAAAGCACCATAACCTCGGTCTGCAATATATGTCACACCTTCAGTTAACATTTTTAATAGTGCTTTTCTCTCACTATAATTGCCAGCAGTTACCAAAAAATCCACTTTCGAGGTTCAAGTTTTTTGAAAAAAAACTTGAACCTCGAAATCATACGATTAAGTTCAAAACACAAATGTAATTTAACCGCTTTGTGTGTTGAAGTATAATCGGCCCACAACATAGAATTAATCACCGGAAATAAAGACCCGTCAATACAATAAAGCGTACCCAAAGCCATTAATTCTGGAATCTTTTTAAAATGCTTCAATTGTAAAAGATGTTGAAAAACAGCCCGAAAGAGCTTGGGAGAAAAACGTTCAAAAGCATCACTACAGGTACTATAAGGCACTTGGCGAAGTTTTAATTCATCGGGTAATAAACTTTTATTGAGCAAACCATTGATGAGTAATTTCAAACTTTGAGCTTCTGATGTGAAATAATAGACTAAAAGGATAAAAAAGTCATAATACTCATATTTTTGATTAGGATGTTTTGGTAATGAATCATTTTGATTAGCCAAAAATTCATCAATCGGGCTAATTAATTTTTTAAAAACAGTTGGTTGAGTTTTTTCTTGACAACTATCCGATATCCGTTTTTGCATAATTGAGTCAATTATTTTTACAAGAAAAAAGTGAAATTAAATCCCACAAAAGTATTGTGTAATTAAGTATTATTTTGATTTTTTATTCTGGTTGTATTATAACACAATTTGTTGATATAGTAGATATTTTAAATTTCTATGCAATAAATGTTCCGTCCTTTATTGACAATACTCATATCTGATATTTTTAAAGACTCAATTAATTCAAGGAAAAACCGATGTCAAAAATTTCAACTTCAAAAAATACCAATTCTATTCCAACCCAAGTAAACGAAGAAGACTTCAACGAGTTCATTTTACCATACCTATCCATGCCAAAACGTGGTCCTAAATGTCAAATAGGTTACCATAAACTCTTCAATTATATTTTGAAGGTGCTTTATACCGGTATGCAATGGAAAGAACTGCCTATCGCTCTGAATGTAGAAACGGGACAACGTGAGATTCACTATTCCAATGTGTATAAGCATTTTGCGAAATGGCAACGGGATGGCTCCTGGGAATGTGCTTTTAATTCGTCAGTTTCTCTCCTTAATTGCTCCGATCAGTTGGATATTTCGGTTATCCATGGAGATGCTTCTAATACCGTTGCTAAAAAAGGGGGGGATGGAATTGGCTATTCTGGTCATAAACATCAAAAAGGTGAAAAAACGATGGCGATTGTTGATAATAATGGTTACATTCTTTCACCGATGACGGTGGATTCTGTTAACCGGCATGACACAACCTTATTACCCAAGAGTCTTAATCATTTGAGTCAGCTTAAAAAATCCATTGGTTTAGAACTCAAGGGAACTCTGTTTAACTTAGATGCTGGTTTTGATTCATTAATCAATCGTAAGTATATATTTAATCGTCAAATGAAACCAAATATTAAAGAAAATCCTCGCAATCGTCAACAGCCAAGGCCGTAAACGTTTATTTGATAATCTATTCATTGCGGTGTTGAACGAACTTTTGCTTGGCAAGACAAATTTAAGCGATTATTGATACGTTTTGAAACCATTCAAGCTCGTCATCAAGCTTTCAAGCTGATTGCTTATACATTGATAAATCTAAGGGAATTTTGTACCACATAAAAACTCGCAACCACCTCAAGGATACGCAATAATTGGGTTAAAACGAGGAATTTTTTACCATTGCCAGCCAAAGCATGGAAAGAAACCCTGAGAGACACACTTGATGACATCAAATTGTATGAAGAATCAGCTAAAGAAAAAGTTCGTAAAATCATTTACAAATGTAAAAATAACAAGGAACTATTTAAACAGTTAAAATATAACCGTTGGACAAATAACAGCTATTTATGTCGTTTGATGCGGAAGTACAAAAAACATGGAAAAACAACGGTAAACAATCAAATAATTCTTGACCCTGGAGTTTATGGGCAGTTTACGGGCAAAAATGGTAATACTTGGTTAAAAATTCCCTCTTTTACAAGGGGCAAACCAATTTGTGTTCCCTTAAATAGCAACATCAAGCTTCAAGGCATGCTACGGTTGATTTTAAAAGATGGTATTGTCTTTGTTCATTACACAATTAATCAGAAGCAATATCAAGTGTGTGGTGAACAAGTTGTGGGTGTTGACAAAGGTTATACCGAAGCTTTTGCCGATTCGGAAGGTAATTTTTATGGAGAAAACTTTGGTAAATTACTTAGTAAATATACCGACAAAGTTAATAGTCGTGGCAAAGCACGCAATAAGTTAAAAGCAATTGCCCATAAATTGAGTGAACGACTTGATACTAATCCAAAAATGAGAAAAAAGATAGACCATATTTACAAATTTAATTTAGGCACTAAAAAATTACATAAAAACAATAAGAAACAGAAAGCTTTGATAAGAAATACCGCATTTCAGGCAGTCCATGCGATTGTACATATTGCTAAAGAAGTACGAGCCGAAGATTTAACTAAACCAATAATAAACAAGGAAAAATGGAAAAATTATAATAGAAAGATGTCAAGCTGGGCAAAAGGAGCATTAGCAGAAGCACTTGAATCAGTAACAAAGGCAAGAGGTTCTTGTCTGCGATTGGTAAACTGTGCATACACTTCACAAATGGACTCAAACACCAATTTTCTGGAAGGAAAACGAGTGGGCGATAAGTTTTATCACGCAAGTGGTTTCGAGGTTAAAGTTTTTGTTTCGCAAAAACTTTAACCTCGAAAGGTGTCTCATGCAGATACCAACGCGGCCAGAAATATTAAGCATAGAGGTGATGATACTGAGATCACCC
>JAGLHR010000448.1 GCA_023143415.1 Thiomargarita sp.
GGTTTTTAAATCCTTTTTTATATACAATCCTTGTAGTTATCGTGGTTTTTAAATCCTTTTTTATATACAATCCTTGTAGTTATTGTTTGGGTTTTTAAATCCTTTTTTATATAAAATCCTTGTAGTTATTAGTTTGGGTTTTTAAATCCTTTTTTATATACAATCCTTGTAGTTATCGTGGTTTTTAAATCCTTTTTTATATAAAATCCTTGTAGTTATTGTTTGGGTTTTTAAATCCTTTTTTATATAAAATCCTTGTAGTTATTGTTTGGGGTAACGATAAAACTTGATCATTGAGTAGAAAAATAAATTCTGAGAAACCAAGTTTCTTTTTCGTGACTTGAAAAAGGTGAAAACAAAATCAACTTAAAAATCCGTTTATTTCGTGAATCCGTTGTACTATTATGGGAAAGTTTTTTGCAATTAGATTAGGCAACAATTCAAATAATGGCTTATTTTCAGGCATTGAGTTCCTTCTCCTTTCCTGATATCCCCAATCGCTCAAAATAAATCTTCATCGCGTCAACTCCTTTCCAAATATTATTCGAGAAGCAGGTTTTTTAAAAAACTTCTCACGAAAAACCTCAGAGGTTTTCAAAACCTCTGAGGTTTAGCTTCAAACATTTCACGACGAAAAAGGTTTAGCTTCAAACAATTTTATTCCGTCACAACCACGCCAATGCCATCGGGGAAATACATCAGTGCATCATCTCCTAAACGATAGCCCAGATAAATTTCCCGTTTTCCTTTGACACTCAGCGATTCACTACTCACGTCGATATCTTGAGTCGATTGAAGGGTGATCGTTTTCAAAGGTTCTAACTGAGCAAGATCACCATTCCAAGCCTCTAATTCACCTCCCGCTTTTATAACATGGATGTGCTGTGTGGCTCTATTAATAACAAGTACTACCATATTGGCTTCTTTGCCAATCAGTTTTCCAACACCCGATATGTCAGCATCACCTAAAGTCAGCGTACCACCAATTTTTAACCCAGTGCCATTTTCTACTGTCGGTTGCAAAGTCGCATAATTACCCCGTGCAACTTCTTCCCCAGTTTTTGGATTAATGATAACCACCTCTTTTTGGGGAGGACGAGTCGCCAAACCATCAAAATACCAACTATGCTCATCAATTGGTTTAAAATGTTTATTGAGCAAAGCCCATCCTTCTGCTTCACCTGCCATATCTATTACTTCGGGAATGAACTCCATATAAAGCCGTTTTGCAACCTCATAAATGCCATGCCACCACGCATAATCAGAACCCATCATGGCAGCACCGCTGCGAGCGCGACGACCTTCATGATGCCATATTTCCCACCATAACCACTCAATCTTTTCATCAAATGCTACCTTGTTGGTAATGCTCTTAGCAGCGAGATCAGCCATCGTTGCGGAAATGGGTTTGGCGAATTTGTTGTTATACAAATCAACAAAATCATCCAAATTCTCGTAATGTTTATTGGTATGGCTTGGACTATGACAGGCTTTACAAACTGTTTTCATGTTATCACGCCTATTTTCCCAAGTCAGAATATCAGCGATTTCACCGGGTTCACCTTTGCCCGCAGGTGGCGTATAAGTTTCTCCTACATTGGGCAAAGAATTGTCATCTGTCAAATCGTATTGCTTGCCATCTGTTAATCGTAACAGATTGATTTTATGGGAGATTTTAGCGCGCAAATTCACAGACAAACGCTCATCCATATCATGAGTACTAGGTAAACCTGGTGCAGCCGCTATATGACAAGTTGCACAAGTCGGCGCTGCACTATAGTCAACGCCAGCAACCCAGTTATCTGAATCAAGATTCATGTCATGGACACCACTGTAGTAAATATTGCCATGCTTGGATTCTGTGTAAATCTCAATTTGAGGATGATCTGGCCCCAAATGGCATTTAGCACAGGCTTCTGGTGTACGGGCTTGCGCTTTAGAAAAACCATGACGATTATGACAGGCCGTACAGGAACCAAACGAACCATCTGGATTGACACGTCCAATACCTGTATTAGGCCAACCCTTACTCGGTTTTTTATCGGCATCCAATTCAACTCTGGAGCCATGACATTGTTCACATCCCACAGTGACGGCGGCGGGGCCACCAATAATCGCGCCAAACACATTATTCTCATTGCTGGGCAAAATTTGCCCTGCCCTAGAATGATAAGAGCGTTGAAACTCAGTGGCTTCCTGTTCATGGCAAGTCGCACAGTCTTTGGGGGAGACAATCACAGAAATGGTGTAACCATTATGCGTAAAAGCATCGGCATCTGTCGATTCCGCCTTGTGACAATCTAAACAATTCACATTGTTTTGACCATGTTGGCTATTTTCCCATTGTTTATGGAGTCCAGGATTTTCAGTTTTGTGACACTCAGCACAAACCTCTCCGTCAGCATTGGCAAGTGTCGGTATAAACAATAAACCGACAAGAAAAATTCCGAAGGCATAGATTGATTGTCGAATTTTCATTAATTAAAGTCTCCTCTTGAAAAGAAATGATTATAACTCAATGTTCTAGTTTGTTTTTTTTTAAATCCAACGCTTTAGCTTTGGTCTTGGAATCCAACGCTTTAGCTTTGGCCCTTTTGGAGTCCAACGCTTTAGCTTTGGTCTTGGAGTCCAACGCTTTAGCTTTGGAGTCCAACGCTTTAGCTTTGGAGGAATATGAAAAAACTAGAGCGTCAAGTATAACAAAAAAAATGGCACTGTTCTAAATATTTTTTATTACTATAACTTTGTACAGGACATTTTTTTATAAGTCATTGATTTAAACTCCTTTCCATTGTTAGAATCAGAATTTTCAGAATTTGAGAATTAACAGAATTTAAAACCTCATAAGTCAATGAAAACTCACTTGATTTTTAATTCTGAAAATTCAAAAATTCTGAAAATTCTGATTCTAACAATAAAAAATGGTACAAAGTTACTATAATATAATTTTTTAAAAGAGAGAGGGAGGTTTGAAATTTGAAAGAGAGAGATTTGAGATTTATAAAAAGAGGAATTTGAGATTTAAAAGAGAGGAATTTGAAATTTTAAAAAAATTGATAATGAGAAAGGGGGGAGAGATAATTAATTGGCCAGAGGTGGAGTTGAACCACCGACACGAGGATTTTCAGTCCACTGCTCTACCACCTGAGCTATCTAGCCTAATCGAAAAGTGTGCTTATTGTAAAGCGGATTTAAAACAATGTCAAGTGTTTTTTTAACAAAAAAGTGAACACTTTTTTAGTGCGCCTCTATCTCTTTGTTTTTTATCCACTTTTAAAAAAATAAGAGTACAGCGAATTGACGAAATAAACGAATTATAAGTCTTTTATTCTTTAAATATTTGTAAAATCAATGACTTAGAAATTATTATTCATTACAAAGCGAAAAACGATATACTTAAAATCAAAATTCAAAGTAACTACTCAGGGCAACCACAAGGGATTGCCCCTACATCAGAATATTTTTGTCAGTCGGAATAAGAATATTGTTGTAGGCTGCA
>JAGLHR010000449.1 GCA_023143415.1 Thiomargarita sp.
CATCATATTGATTTTCTCCAAAAAAACATTAAAATTCATGTAACTACTCAGGGCAACCACAAGGGATTGCCCCTACATCAGAATATTTTCGTCCGTCTTCATAAGAATATTGTAGGGGCAATCCTTTATGGTTGCCCTGAGTCGTTACTATTTATTAAGATTTTATTCTGAAAATTCTCAAATTCTGAAAATTCTGATTCAAACAAGGGTGAAAATTTCTCCGCTAATTCGCTTTCATTTTAAACGACTCGTTAAATCAACGACACGCGAAACTTCATCTAAACTGGTTACCCCTTCAAGAACACGACGTATGCCATCTTCTGCGAGGGTGCGAAAACCCATTTTTTTTGCATGTTGTTTAATATCGTAGGTTGTGGCACGGTGGGCAATAATATCTTGCAAAGATTCATTAACGCGACAGATTTCCATTAATGCGATACGCCCTTTATAACCGCGTTGTTCGCATTGATGGCATTGGGTAGGGCGATAGGGCATGATTTTTTGAGTCGAAGACAAGTTAAGTAGTTTCCGGTGCATTTGACCGGGTATATAGGCTTGTTTGCAATTTGGGCAAAGTTGACGAACAAGGCGTTGTCCAGCAATACCTATGGTGTTTTCTGCAATGATGTCCGGTAAAACGCCAATATCTAATAGGCGCGGGATTGCTCCGATGGCGGAATTGGTATGTAAAGTCGAATAGACTTGATGTCCAGTCATGGCGGCACGGAATGTCATTTCAGCAGTGTCTTGATCACGAATCTCTCCAACCAGAATAATATCAGGGTCTTGGCGCATCATTGAGCGAATCCCATTAGCAAAGTCTAGTTTGACCGATTCATTAACGGCGGTTTGTCTCACTTGTTCTAAAACATATTCTACCGGGTCTTCAAGCGTCATAATATTCACTTCTTCTGTGTTGAGGTGTTGAAGTAGGGAATATAAGGTAGTGGTTTTGCCGCTGCCAGTCGGACCTGTGATTAAAATAACCCCTTCAGGACGTGCTATCATTAGTTTTAAGCTGGTTAAATTCTCTTCTAACAGTCCGATTTGTTCTAAGGTCATAATCCCTTTTTGGCTGTCAAGAATACGCAATACAATGTTTTCGCCATAGACAGTGGGTTGTGCTGAGACACGAAAGTCGATATGTCGCCCGACTAACTCTAAAGAGATACGCCCGTCTTGTGGAACACGGTTTTCGGCAATATTTAAATCAGCCATGACTTTAAGACGCACAGCGATGGCAGACCAATAGTTTTTATGCAAACTACGAATTTGTTGTAGTACACCATCAATACGGTAGCGAATTCGTAAAAAACCTTTTTCCGGTTCAAAATGAATGTCTGAAGCATCCCGTTTTACGGCATCAGAAATTAAAGCATCGACGAGACGCACAACGGGTTGACTATATTCGTCATTAATAGAGTTGATGTCTATTTCACCGGTTTCAATTTCCTCCAAAATCCCATCTATAGAAAGTTCAAAACCGTACCACTTATCGATGGCATTGAGAATTTCTGCTTCGCCAGCGAGTTGTGGTTCAACTTTATTTATTCCTTCTAAACGGCTTAATTGATCGATTGCGAGTACATTGAAGACATCAGCCATGGCGACTGATAATATAAGCGTTTCTTTATCAAAGCGAATTGGTAATAGCGTGTAGCGTTCTGCTAAATTTCTGGGGACTTTTTGAATGGCTTCTTGATCGACGACTGCTTGAGATAAATCAATATGTGATAAACCTAATGATTTTCCCTTTAAATCCCGTATAACCGCTTCTGAGACAAAGCCTAAATTGATAAGAATTTTTTCTAGTTTTTCATATTTTTTCTTTTGTTCGATTAATGCAATTTTTAATTGATCTTTAGTAATGATATGTTGTTTTAATAACTGTTCACCAATATGATGGGGTTTATTCATTTATTTTGAGAGTAAAGAGGTGGAATGGTGAATGAAAAAAAAAAGAATGTAAGCAATTGTTTTTTAAAGATAATATTTATGTAACGGAATTCGAGGCGAAAGTTTTTCTTAAAGTAACGAATCAGGGCAACCACAAGGGTGTGC
>JAGLHR010000045.1 GCA_023143415.1 Thiomargarita sp.
CCAATTATTATATTTCATTTTTAGAGTTTAAAAAATCTAAAAATGAAATATAATAATTGGTATATTCAGGAACCAATAAAACCATTATGTTGTTATTTTTTGAACGCAAATATTCTATTGTAGCTAGAATACTACTTTCAAAAGATTGTTGGGATTTTTTGAAACTTTCAGGCGAAAAAGTGACTTCTTTTAGAAGTTGTTTATTTATAATTTTTTCTGCTTTTGTTGAGAAAAGTAATAAAGACAAATTTCTAACCAGTAATGAGTATTTAATTAGAGGAAAATTTTCTGTGTCATAAAACGAAACTGTTCTTAAAGAACTATAAGCGGGAAAAATTTTATGATGACTGCTAGAATCATTATGTCCACAATATAAAATAACAATATCAATTTTTACCTGATTATTTAATTGGGAATGCTTGAAGTTGTTAATGAAATTCACAGAACTATGTGCTCTTTTTCCTAAGTTAAATACCTTAAATTTTTCATCACCTAAAAAGTCTTCTAAATAATCTGGATAAGTTTGACCATCCGAATTATGTCCCCATGTAGATGAACCGCCTAAAGTAACAATATTAATATCTCTTTCATTATATGCAGGGTTATAACGAAATCCCAAATGATTTTGTGTTGCTTTAAAATAATTTAATCCTTGATAATCCTTAGTAATTACTGGTATATTATTGATTATAGTTCCATCATTTTTTAAATAATATTGCGCTGTCCAATTGATGTTTATGTAATTTCTGGTAAACGCTCGAAAAGGATAAACTAGAAAATTAACTTCCTTATAGTATATAAAATAGGAAAAACGGACAACGGTTTCTACTGATAACACAATTATCGTACAGAGAAGTAGTGCCGATGATAAAAATTTAACGAACTTATATTTAGCTGTTTTCGTGATAAATAAAAGAATTTTCAGAAAAACATAAAGGGCAAAAAGAAATAGAACAACAACTATTAGCCGTTCTACATCCATATTTAATAATTCACTATTCATTTTTTATACCCTTTAACGAGATGGAATGAAATCTATCTTTAAACACAAATCCCAAATAAAGCAAAATACATATCAATAAAGTTGATACGCTCACAAAAAAACAAATTCTAGCAAGCATTTGTGGCTGAAACTCAGCGACAAATTCTATATCATACGTGTCACCATTTTTCATTACACTTTGCGGGAAGTTTTTCTTCAAGTATTCTACATCAATTACCCAACCATTAGAGTATCCGTTCGTTTTAAGATGAAACTGTTCATCTAGTGAGGGCAACAACCAAGTTTCACTCATATTACCTATTGGTAGGTTATTATTTTGGATAGTACCATTCTCTAGTTTGGAAACATAATCTACAGTATATTCCTTATTCCCTACTAAAATTTCCTCACCATTCTGCCATTGATATACTGGTTTTTCTTTTTTCTGGCCATCGCCTAAGTTTGATAGCCAACCATTCTTCGCATAATTATTAATCTGATTACAATCTTCTTGCTCTAATTTATTGCAATTTACATTAATGTTAGAAGGTGCTGCCTTAACAGGATATAGTTTCCACCCTGAATGAAAACTCTCTGAAAGAATTAAAACATCCTTATGATTTTTTAATCCATGTATAACAATACGGTACTTTGTTGGTTCCAGTCGATTAAATTCAACAACAGTATTATTATCGTTTATCTTACTAATTCTCAAGGGCAAGTCATTTTTGTCAATATAAACTTCATTTTGGTTCGACTTAGTACCCAGTTTGGCATACCATGAACGAATGCCATTATAAAAACGGTATTCATTGCCTAAATAAACTCTTGGCAATTGAAACTTTTTATTTAGCTCATATAACGCAAAATATGGATTTTCAGTGATTTTCTTTATAAAACCTTTTCTTTCGTAAAAACGTATTTTGCCTTGAGTTTTTTCAATAAAACGTTCTGCAACATCTTTATGAAATAGTAGATATTTTGTATTGAGTAACCTAGCAAAATTAAGTAACCAAAGACTATCAACTGGCTTCTGTTCATTCCAAGTTCTACTATAATTCTTATCTATTAAGGAATAACCGGGAGAATTTGCACCTACCATTGGCAAATTAATTAACCGAGCAATCGGATTTACCCCAATTACTTTCCATTTTGGATAATTCCACCAACCAATAGAATTAATAACACTGTAAGGTAATTCTAAAATTTTAAAATGGGATTGCTCTTTACTCAGGAAATTTGCTATTTGATAATATTCATCCGGTATTTTGACAATATAGGAAGATTTTGCTGAAAGATAATCATTTTTAGAATTTCCATAGGCAGTTGAATACTGAGTTTGCATATTTCCGGTAAATAAGGGATAAGCCGTAAGTAAACTAACAATAAAAAACGAGTATATAACAACAAGATATGTTTTTGATTTCTTATATGTTATAAGCATGATAAAAACTAAAAACATGGGTAAAAAAAAGATTGTCTTATTGTAACTTCTAATAGAAGCAAGTATAGGATTGCTATTGAATATGAATATTATGGTGTCAGTATCAAGAATACCTTTAAATTTATTTAATAAAACAATAGTTAGCACTAGCAAAATAAGAAAAACCGGTAATATGGCTTTTTTTGTTCCTATCAAAATAGAAATAAAAGGAATAATAAATAAAAATATCGCTAAATATGCAAATTGATTTTGTGACGTATAACCATTTAAATCAAAAACCAGAAAAAAAACATTTTTAAGTTCTACGGCTTGCCATATTATCCATCCTGCTAAATTAAAATGTGATGTTCCTTGATTGAATTCATTGATTGTACGAAACATTTCGCTTATTTGCGGAATAGTAGTCCAACATGTAGATAAGAAAAGAAGTATATAAATTAACACAACTTTAGGAATCCACACTTTCCATTTATTCAAATCACTAGATAGCAATAATAATAAGTATAAAAAATATATTAGATTCAAAGCGACAAAAAAAGGTAAGTTACCGTTAGGAATATTAATAATAAAGAATATTATTCCCAAAGCAACAACTGACTTACTTATATGATTATTCTGGTAAAAATAGTAATAAGTTAAAGAAAAAATTAATGGAAGAATTGGGTAGAGATATAAAAATGGGCTAAATCCCCATGTATAAAAAAATATATAAAAAACGTAGATATTAAAAGTATATGTTAGTGAAAGTATAACTTTATGAGGAGAAGGTATATTTTTACCAAACAAACCAATTGATAAAAACATCGACCAAAATGATAGAGTGAAAAATAAAAAATAATAAAAAAAGGATAATTGCGAGGTTTTTAGATGCAATAAAGAACCAAGAAAAAAAATAGTTTTATAGAATAGTAAATAACTAAAATATTGAACAAATACTCCTTCTCCTACAATAAAATTAGACCAAGTATAACCAAGAATTTCGTCAATTTTAGTATGTCTAAAGTATTGAACAACATCACCACCTACAAAATTATATCCTTCTGGGAATATATTTGCGATTGAAACATACAAAATAAGTAACTGCGACAATATCAAATAATAGTATTTACGTGTATTTTCAGAATATAACATGTTTTTGAGTGATTGATAAAAATTGGTGAAAGGGAAAATAATTACTTATTGATTTGCTTTCTTGCAACAATAATGTTGATTTCCAAGCATAAGGTTCAACCCGTCTTTCAGACGGACAAATTTCATTACCTATCTAAATAGGTAACTACTCAGCCGTTAGCCTTGAAATCAATTTCAAGGCTAAAAGCCAAAGCAGGCTAAAGCCAGCTAAACTCTTTAATTAGTCAATAGCTCTTGCTAACTATAGCTCGTGTCACATGATTTTGCCCGATTTTAAAGTATAAAGTCTATATTTTTCATATAATTAATGTCAAAAGGTTGGTGCAAAGTCATGTGACACGGGCTATAGTATATCAACAAATTGCAGGTTTTTCATGTGAATACTATTTTCTGATGTCAACCACTCATTGGGATGAAAAAAATTTCAAAACAATGTTGTGACTGTTATAACTCATTATTACTACTGGATTTGTTCAGTGCTTAAAACTTAGCGGAGCAGCTGCTAATTAGTTAGTCTGTTTTAACAGACTTTAGCTTTTCGCCTTGAAATTGATTTCAAGGCTGAGTAGTTACCATTCCTTTTATTACTCGACTATCAAGTTTTTGAAGTTATTTGGCTTGACGAGAATTAATTTTTGAGCATTTAAATCTATAAATAATTGATTTTTAAGATAATTTAGTTTGGAGTGCCTTTTGAGTGCTAAAACTAAATTAGTTATTAAATCAATAACTTATAAAAAACTTGATAGTCGAGTATTAATAAGCCAGTGCATAACTATTCGTCCAAATTTATATTGACAGTATTCCTTGGATAAATGACAGAAAAATCCAGTTTTTTTGCTTTTTCAATATCCACACATCCAAAACGGTATTTGATATGTTTGGCGGGAACCCCACCCACAACAGAATAAGGTTCGACATCTTTGGTAACTACGGCTCCCGCAACCACCACTGCACCCCGATTGATCCTGATACCCGCGACTACTGTAACTTTGCTACCCAGCCAGACATCATCATCAATATAAATGCTTTTGTACAAATTGGGCAAGGATATTATGGGCAACGAAGGGTTATCTATAGTATGGTTGGTTGAAACTAAATAAAAGGCAGTGAGGTCCCAGCATGGAGTAGCGGCCTATATAGACATCACCACCTGCAAGTATGTTGCAGTTTGAAGCGATGAATACATCATGATTTATATCTATGCTACCTCCAATAGAGTGTATTTTGCATGAGTGGCTAATATAAACCCTATCCCCTATAGAAATCTTTTCCCAATTTAATAAAATACCATTCATGATGCATGTACCTTTACCAATTCTTTTACAAAAGAGTCGGTAAAAACTAGCACGCATCAACCCCACTGTAAAAAATAGCTTTGCTATAAACCTCATAATGTCTCTTTTATCAATTTTAAGATTAAACGCATTTATTTACCCGCTATTTTTTGTGAATGTTCTATTTGATTTTCTTGCAACAATAACATTAACAGATGCGAAAGAAGGAAAGTATTTCATTAATCTTTTTAGTCTATGATCATAACCGTAAATTTTAATAATACTAAAACCATAATAACTTAACATTTCTTTTATTGCTCTATGAGTAAAACCTCGAATATGATGTATAGATACATTCATTGGATTATTTAATTTTCCGAATATACCGGCTCCAAAATTACCATAAACATTACTTACTTCAAGTACATGAGGTTGAAATCCCAGTAATAATTCAATCCGTGCATAAATAGATGCTAAATTAGGCAGTGAACAAATTAGCAAACCATCTCCTTTAAGATTGTTATAACAGTTTTGTAATAGAATATCAGTTTCATCAATATGTTCAATTACTTCAAAAAACGTGACTACATCTACCTTTGAATCAAGGTTAAACCGTTTTTCTACATTTTGTTCAAAGAATTTGATATGCTCCGATTCATTTGGCACCTTCATTGGATTAATATCACAACATTTGATATTAACATCTCGTTTTCTAATAAGTTGTTTTTCAAAATTTAAATATCCACCACACCCAAGATTAAGTACTTCTTGCTCATCTTTAATATGCTGAATAGCTAATTCATATAGTTTGGCATCTAAAATATTATCTGCACTTTGTTCGTTTGATCTCATAAGGAGTTATTTAAACTTTTTGTTTAAGCAAGCGTTTTAGAAAATAGAAAATAGGGGACAGACCACATTAATAGAAAATAGGGGACAGACCACATTTATTTTCTATCAAAAATAAAATAGGGGACAGACCACATTTATTTTTCGTCTATTTTTGTAGTCGTTTCATTTTAGGTTTAACAGTTTATGATACCATTGCTTAAAGTGCATAAAATGTGCCCCCTATTTTTTACCTATTTTTTAGCCCAATTTTTAGCCCAACAACAAAAATTAACCACTCTGGGGCTCTTGATTCCTCTCTTTGTCTTGTATCCAATTTTTTCTGTCAATAGGTGTTTCTGAAAGAAAATCTAAATTATCCATATCTGAATCATTTGTTGCTAAAACCAAATTATATCTTTTGGCTGTGGCCGCAATTAAGATATCCATATCTGCTATTATTCTTCCCACTTGACTAAGGAATGAGAACTTAATAAAACCCGAAACTAAACCTGACAGGTTTTCAAAACCTGTCAGGTTTGGTTTAAAAGTGTCGGAAGTTATTAAATCCTAAGTCCTAAGTTCAGCTTTTATTTTTCCAAAAAAATTCCAAACTTCCTGATCAACAGTAAGAGATGGTACGCCTTCTCTAAAGATTTCAACTCTCTCTAAATTCTTCGTCTTATTTTGCGATTTTTCAGCACCAAATATCAATTCACCGAAGGTGGCTTCGCTCATGTAAAGAGTAGTATCTTTTTTAATAGCTTCAATGGTTTCAAACACTTGTTTTTCTTCAGATGACCATTTTTCTTTTTTCTTTCTCCAAGCGTTTAAGTAGTAAACACAATTATTTGTATCAAGGAGGTATTCTTCTTTTTCGTTCATGATTTTATTCATCAAAAAATGGATGAGAATATTCTTTATTAATCCGATAAGACTTAATATTTCGGATCCATTTCTCAGAATTTGCATCTTCACCCGGATATGAATCCTCTTTAAGGGATGACAATATTGCTTCTCTTTGTTTTTTTGTTACTCGCGGAAGTGGTATACTCTGTTGTCTCTTTGTGAGATGAGTAGGCTCATTTTCCGAGGCTTCAAAAATTTTCCGGAGTATTTGTGGATTTTGCCTCAAAAAATGATTCAAAGCCACTTGAACTTCATTGGAAGTTATGGGAGTGGTATCTATACTTTTTGGTACTTCTATATTCAAGCAAACACGAAAATTATTTTCCGTATTTACAGCAAGTTCTTTAGTTTTCATATCAATAAGTCCAATAGTCTGAATCAAGAAGAAAATAGGGGACACCTTTATTTTGAGGCAATCTTGACTATCAAAATGGAAATCTTCCCTGATCTTCTTCTAATGATGCTTTTGGTGGTCTTCCAGATATACCACGCCAAGTTCTGCGCCCAATAGCCAGAGCCGTTTCCCTTTGGAACTTTTCGCTTCCAAACACATAGCCTCCATTAGCCGCCTGACGAATTTCATTTATTAAACTTGATTCTAACTCAGAACTGAACAAATTTTTATAGGCGATTTGACGGTCCGTTGCATCGTTTCCAAGTGCTTGGTAAAGCGAATGGGGTGATAGCACTCGGTCAAATTCGCCCAGTGCATTTGCTCGGTAGCTTGACCACTGATATTCTACTGGATGAGATACCATCTTAGCTCGTACTGGATTAAGTTCTATGTAACGATGGCAGGCCAAAAAATAATTTTCCTCTCCAACTAAGCTGGAACGAAAACGACCTTCCCATAAACTTCCCGTCCGTTGATAGGTGCGATTAATGTATTGCACATAACGTTGTCCTAATCGTTTCATTACCCGTGACGGGCCATTTCCATCAGTTGGCGTAACTAACAAATGAACGTGGTTGGTCATCAAGACATAAGCATGTACTTTTACTCCTTCGTCATGGCAATACGCATCAAGAGATTCAAGATAAAACTGGTAATCTTCATCTGCATAGAAACAGGCATTTCGATTGTTGCCACGTTGAATGAGATGTATTGGAATTCCATCAAGTTTTAAACGAGAACGACGAGACATTAGGGATGCCGCAGGAAATAATATACGCCGTTTTTAAGTTTTTAGAAATACTATCCCTTCAAGGAATAGTATCTGTTGCGGTTGTTGCGTAAGTTATTTGCTGCGGCGTCCCTTAGTATAAGAATAAAGAATTATAACCAGTCATTAATTATATCAAATAAAATGTGGTCTGTCCCCTATTTATTATCTGTTATCAGTTGAAAATTGTGAGTTTCTGATACATTTTTTGATATATAAACCTGTATTAATCAACAAAATCTACATATCTTGCGTTATAAAAACGGGGGTATCTCCCACAAGGGACTCTCTTTTTTTCACCTCTTTTGGTGCCGACTGAATCCATAATCCTTTAGAACTATAATTCAATACTATTGAACGCCTATAATCTCTAACTATAGACTCATTAAACAACTGTGTCGAATAACTTTCTATAAAGCAACATAGAATATCTATATTCTCATTTAGCGTTTTGTCATTTTTCATCATTTATTTTCACCATTGATAACAATCATACAAAAAGCTAGTATGAAATCAGCAATTTTCTCAGAATATCCATACACTTAACTCTGAACTTCCAAGGCACTTTTATCATCAAATTGAAATAGTACATTTGCAATTTGCTTTTCAATTGAAACTGATTTTTCAGAATAGGGCGTTTATCTATTTCTAATGGAATATCATGTTCCTGACAATAAGCAATCGCTTCTGGAAACCAACAGCCTTTTTCTACAACATGTACATGTGAGAATAAGGGCACCTTAAGACAATAAAATCCCTCACTATATGCGGTTCTATAGGAGCCTTGTATTTCAAAATTCCAAGGGCTTTCCCCGTCTATCAAGAGATTGAGCAAATATTCCCTATCCCAAAAACCTTCCACATTGACGCGGTATGGGGCTTTCTTTTCATAAATTCCAATTTTTTGATTTAGTAGCCATTTGTCTGGTTTAGGAAGAGGACGATTATGAATGTATTTTGCATTATTCTCCTGCATAAATTGCACAGATTGAGTTATTTTTGTACTGTCAATCTTTGAAGTAATAAAGAAATCTTCCAATAAAACCAGAACATATTTATGAGGTATTTGCTGTAAAATCGTTCTACAACTCGTTGACCAATCTATGTCTTCTCCAGAATAAATGGTTTTTACTTGAGTATTTTCATAATTTACTGTATTACTACCAAGATAAATAGGGTATGGACAGTTATTACGATTTTCCTCAAATAAGGTAAAAAACGGTTTCCATAAGTCAGCAAACTTATCGCATGATAGTACCAATATTCCTAAATCGTGTTGCATATCAATAAACCTATAAAATAGCCCTAACGTGGTTTAATTTCTCAGTTACATCAAAATGATGATTACCTATAAAAAAAGCGTTTTCATGGAGATGTTGAGCATTTTTCAACTCATAATGAATTTCATAATCAAACCATTTAATAATTTCATTGTTGACAAAATTCCCTGCTACTACTGGACGACATTCCACTCCTTTATCAGCTAATTTTTTTACAAGGGTTATTCTTTCTATGTCACTATTTGGCTTTATCATAAAACTAAAACCAAACCAGCTACTTTTACCGATTTCAGTTTGAATTTCCAAAAAGGGGTGATTACTAAATAACTCTTGATAAACGACAGCATTTTTTCGTCTTTGAAGAAGAAAACTTGGTAACTTCTTGAGTTGTTCTATGCCAATAGCACCACTCATTTCCAAGGGTCTAACATTATAGCCTGGCAAGACAAACCTAAACGATTCTTGGAAAGCATCGTTCTCTTTATTACTCACTTGGTTTATTTCTGGTAAATCTCTGGTCCAACCATGTGCCCTTAATGATAACAAGATATGATAGATTTCTTCATTGTTAGTGGCGATTAATCCACCTTCCATCGTTGAAATATGATGACTGAAAAATGAACTAAACGTACCTATCAATCCAAATGTACCTGTTTGTTGTCCCGCAAATTCAGCCCCCATAGACTCACAATTATCTTCAATTAAGATAATATTTCTTGTACCAATGATTTCCCGAATTTTATTAAAATCATTAGGATTGCCTAGCAAGTTCACTGCTACAATTAACTTCGTTTTGTCTGTAATAGCGTTTGCTAATGCGGTTAAATCATAGTTGAGCGTTTTAATATCAATATCAACAAATTTGAGTTTTAGCCCATATTGGTAAAGCGGTATATAGGTAGTTGACCAAGAAACTGCCGGCACAATCACTTCATCACCCCGTTTTAAAGAGCCTTGGCTTCTGTAAAATAATGAAGCCACTGCCAACAAGTTAGCCGAAGAACCTGAATTGACCATAACGCAATATTTGGTATTCAAAAAAGCCGAAAACGCTTCTTCAAATTGTTTAACCTGTTTTCCCATCGTATATCTATCACTTTTGATAACATTGTCGATGGCCCTTATCTCACTTTCGTCCCAACTACTGACTGATAATGGGTAATTAATCATTAAACTATATCCTGTGTTAAAAAGAAATCATACGTTTTCTTGATACCTTCTTTTAAACCTGTTTTAGCTTCCCAGCCCCATTGTTTTTGTCTAGTAATATCCACTACTTTTCTTTTCATGCCTACTGGTTTATCCTCATTATTTAAAAAATGCCCTTTATATTCTAAGACTTCAGAAATAGCTGAATAATATTCTTTAATAGTGTAATCAAATCCTAATCCAACATTCATTACTGATGGTAAGCTGTCAAAATTATGTAGTGCGTGTATTAAACAATCGGCTAAGTCACCGGCATACATAAATTCTCGCTTTACCATTCCATCACCCCAAATCTCTACAGTTTGAGCTTTTTGTTTTTTTGCTTCAAAAACTCTACGAATAACTCCCGGAATCATGTGAGAAACTTTAGGATCAAATTTATCCCATCTACCATATAAATTACAAGGAATAAGGGTTTTATAGTGATAATCTTGATGTTCTTTATTTATATATTCACATAATCGTGCGACTGTCAATTTAGCCAGTGCATATCCTTCATTGGTTGGCTCTAGTTCTCCGGTTAGGAGCATTTCTTCTTTTAGAAGATCAGGTGCATTGCGTGGATACATGCAAGAAGTCCCTAAATTTATCAATCGTTTGATTCCCGTTTGTCTTGCAGCCCAAATGATATTACGCCCCATATCCAAATTGTCTAATAGAAACTTAACTGGCATCTGCATATTTGCCACAATTCCGCCCACTTTACCAGCCGCATGAATGATAATATCTGGCATTTCTTTTTTTAGGAATTGTTCAACCGCATCACAATTTAACAAGTTAAGCTCTGTACTTGTTGGGATTAATACGTAAAACTCATTAATACGCGGGTGTTCTAATACATTTTTGCCCACCAAGCCGTTAGAACCGGTTAGTAATACTTTCATTTTCTTATTTCAAGTCCCAGTTCAATATCAAAGTCTAAACGAAACCACGAAGTTTAATTAAGAGCTTTTCTAACAGCAAGAACTCTATTGGAAAGCGGAAAAACTTGTATTTCCATCTCCAGATTGCCAATTTGGTAAAAATGTAATATACCACGTTGAATGGAAACTTTGAAAAACGAGAACCTGCCACTCCCGAAGAAACATCTTTAAGAGCAAACTTGCTACGATAGAAAGGAAATCTGGTCAAGATGGATATTACTTTACAATGGTTCAAATATTTTTTTGATGACCATGTATTTCCCACATTTCTATAAATACCATACTTTGTCCATTCCTCCAAGGATTGAGGAGGCATATAGTTGTATTCCTTCATTACTAATTCATAAAGAGGAGTACCTGGATATGGTGTATAAAGAAAGATTCCATTTAGATAAATATTGGGGTTAAGCGAAATCAATTTATCCATCAGATCAAATGTTTGATGCTGTTCATAAATTGTTTCCGTTGGCATACCAGACATAAACGAAACCACTTGTGTAATTTTCCTTTTGCTTAATCTTTTCGTTGTTTCGATCATTTGTTCAGTTGTAATACCTTTTTTAATAATCTCATTCCGAATCCTTGTCGATCCAGATTCACCACCGAAACAAAGTAATGAACATCCTGAATGTTCAATCAAATCAAGGGTTTCATCATCAATACGACAAAAACTATCAAATCGGCAAAATGAACCCCATTCGATTTTTATATTTTTGTCCACGATACCTTGACAGATCGCCTTAACCCACTTGATATTAATAAAGAATTCATCATCATAGCCGAATGACAACTTACTATATCCCATTTTATTA
>JAGLHR010000450.1 GCA_023143415.1 Thiomargarita sp.
CCTTGCTTTTCCTCTAGTAAAGCCCAGGCTTGCCAAGTTGGGGCATTTCTTGGTTCAGCGACGGTGCCTTGATTAAATAACCAGCGTGCGGAGTATTTTTCGTCAACTTTTCCAATATTCCCTTGCTTTTCCTCTAGTAAAGCCCAGGCTTGCCAAACAGGGGCATTCTTTGATTCTGCTTCTGTTGCGGCTTTAAATAAAGCCCGTGCCTTCTCATAATTACGTTGAGCAACATAAACCAATGGCAATACCGTTAATAACTTCCTTTCACTTGGATTGACTTCCTCACGCGAAAACCGCCCTGCCACTTGTAAAATCCGCTCATGAATTTCTATTTCATCTAAAAAACCATTTTCTTCGGCAAACAAAACCTGAAATAAGGTTTCGGCTATCACTGGATGACGGGTTTCAATACGATAACCTCCATGCGGCTTCAAACTCACTTCACCCGTTAAACGATGACATAACCGTTGCATTTCGGATTTAGAAATTCCCCCCATCAATTCTTGAAATAAACGTTGGGAACAAAAGTAATGTTGCCCTTTTTTATTCTGACGACTTTCTAAAGCCACCACATAACCCACTGCTTTCAACAATTCCTCACTATCTGCCCATTGAGAGATATTGCCAATCACATTGGCTAAAATGTTTTGTAGTGATTCACCATGCGTCGCCATTAACATCGCTGCTAATAAAAACTGATTATTTCTCTTTAATAAGCGTTCTGTTATCGTTGACAGATCAGTCGTCGCAAGTTGACAATCCAATAGTTTTTGGGCAATGCCCTGTGCTTCTGTTTTAGTCAAGCGATAAACATCAAGATATTGTAAATCTTGATGCGGATTACTCCGATAAACATTATTCCATTCATTCGTTCTCGCAGCCAAGACAATACAAGTCGCACTGTGACGATTATTCACAACATGGCGCAGAATTTGTGGAACATTGCGCAGTAAATCCGCATTATCAATTAAAACGGCTAACTTTCCCTGACGACTGCGTTTTCTAAACCAAGCCAACATTTCACGCTGATCTTCTGGTTCAGCACAATGGAAAGTCTGATAACCTTGTTCTGCGAATGCCAAAGCCAATTGCATTAATATCGTGCTTTTACCTTCACCGCCCGCTGCCCTCAACAAAAACGCACCCAAACCTTCATCTGGTAATTGTGCTAAAACCTTATCCACGATCTCACGACGCACTGTATAACCTTCTTTCACCAATCCCCAACTGACGGAATGTCCCTGATAATAACGTTGGGCAGTGGTATTCCCAACGGGTGGTAATTGATCTAAAAACCTGTGGTTAATTTGCGTCCAACCTGGCTCGCTTTCCTCACTATCAGGCATAATTTTGGTTTGTTTATTGACATTTAGCTCTTTAGCCAAAGCTGTGAACCAATCATCAACCTGTGAACAACGCAGAATCTTGATTTGCTGTTTAGCCGCATTTTGCGCTTGTTCAATCGTTGGGTTGCTCAACAAGATATGCCATTCTGGCGTAAAGCCTTGATTAAACACATATTTTTTAATCCACGCAAAAATCGGATCATTTAATTCATAACCCACCAATAGCACTGTTGTGTTTTTAAAAATGTCCAACAAAAAATCCAGTGCGGGTAAACCCTCCTCGCCCTCCAACCTTTTATAATCAGATAGCGCGTAAACGACAGTTCCAAACCGATCTGCTCGCCCGAACAAATGTAATAACAGGGAGCGATCATGGCGTAAAATACGGTTAAAATCTTCTTTATCCTGCCAAGTCAAACCTTCCCAATGAGACGGCAAACTGTCTTCCAGCAATTTATCCAGATTGGTGGTGACAATATATTTCAGAGGCAAATTTCCTAAATAAGCAAAATAACTGGGCGACAGTGATTTAAAACGCTCAGGATTAAAATTATCCTGCATAAAATCACGGTAATCGTTAGTGAAATTCAGTTTAAATAATTGTGCAATCCGTTTGTAGCCATCAGCTTGTTTTAACCAACTCTTAACCGTTTTTTCATGTTCCTTTTTCAGGATTGGGCGCAATTTTTTGAGCATTTCTTCTTGCAATTCTGCACGACTCGGAAAACCCGCTTTTTCCGCAGATTGTGATCCAATAAACAGCGTAACCCGTTTACTTTTAAAACGCTCAACAATAAATGAGGGCGGCAATTCTGCCTGTTGCAACAAAACGGGTACATCAGCATTTGTCATTTTCGCTATCGCCTCTTGCGCCTGAGTAAAAGCAACGGGATAATCATCACCATTCCCCAAACATTGGTAAAAAACCGTTGCCAGTTTATTGGCTGTTTTATCCTCAACCGTATTACGCATACCAATAACATAGCCAATTTGCTGACGAATCACCTGCGCCTGCTCCAAAGAATGACAAGCATTCAAAAAGACACATTCCATTTCAGCCTTGCTAAAAAGATCACGCAAATCCTGACTGGTTAATAGATGTGATCGCCTATTATCATCCTCCAACACCAAGCCCTTTTCACCTTTACCATGCCCACTGAAATGGACAATTTGTGGTTGGTATTTTTCCAACGCCTCTTTCAAATCACTCAGGCGCGTTGCTATCGTGGTTTTGATAATGAAGTTATCACTGTGAATAGCCTGTTTAACAATATTTTCTATATCCCGCAAATCCGAATCGGCACTGATGTTAGAAGTGCCAACTGGATTAGCGATTGAGATTAAAATGGTTTTTGCCATTGATTTTTTTTAAAGCAAGTAGCAAGTAGGGTGGGTAGGAGTGAAACGGCACCATATCGTTACGTTGGAAAATGGTGGGTTTCCACTTCGTTCCTACCCACCCTACATCACTATATTTAAGTGTTTGATTAAATTAATAATTATAAAAAACTGCCCTATAATCCGTTTAATTCCCTAA
>JAGLHR010000451.1 GCA_023143415.1 Thiomargarita sp.
GGATTTGCCCGATGAATATTTTCGTTCGTATTAATAAGAATATTGTAGGGGCAATCCTTTATGGTTGCCCTGAGTCGTTACGAATTCTCATTCCTAAGCTCAAATCAATCTTGCGAAGGCGATAATTATCAGTATCGGCAAAATACAACTGCTCTCTCTTATCAACAGCGATATAAAATGCGGTGTTAATTTGAGCAGCAGTCGCAATACCATTATCGCCACTATAGCCTTGAGTACCATCGCCAGCAATAGTGGTTATATTACCCTGGATATCTACTCGACGGATGCGATAATTTTGCGTATCATTAATGTACAAGTTGCCCGCCTTATCCAACGCGATACCGCTAGGAAAATTCAACTGAGCGGTAGTCGCACTCTTCCCATCTCCGCTATATCCCTGAGTCGCATTACCAGCAACCGTATTAATATAACCGTTCTTATCGACTTTGCGAATCAGATGGTTCCCATAATCAGCAATATAAAGATGACCAAAATGATCTAAAGCAATCGCATGAGGAGAATTAAGTTGTGTCCTCGTTGCCAATCCACCCTCATCGCGTGTGCCATTACCTTGGGTATTATCACCAACAATCGTGGTAATAATACCATGACTATCAACTTTGCGAATGACATGGTTATTTTTGTCAGCAATATAAAGATTATTGGCATTATCTATAGCAACATCAATAGGATAATTGAGTTGAGCCGTAGTCGCCTGTATTCCTTCACAACAATAGCCTGCGACATTATTACCCGCAATCGTCGTAATAATACCTTGACGATTAATTTTGCGAATCAGATGGTTTTGAGCATCAGCAATATAAAGAGCACCATTACTATCTAACGCAATACCCCGCGGTTGATTAAGCTGGGCAGCAGTAGCGGAACCCCCATCACCATGATAGCCTTGTCTCCCATCACCCGCAATCGTCGTGATAACACCTTGATTATCTATCTTGCGAATAGAATGACTTTTAAAATCAGCCACATACAAAACCCCACTGCTATCAACAGCAATGCCCCAAGGTTGATTCAACTGCGCCGCCGTTGCCAATCCCCCATCACCACTATAACCGCGAGTGCCATCACCCGCAATAGTGGAAATCATCCATTCAGCCTGTACCTGAACTTGAAAATCTAATATAATCATAAATCCTATCAAGAAAATAGGAATAAATCGATATTTCATCAGTTAATCCGAAATATTGCCATTATTTGAAGTGATACATTATCCAGAATAATTTTTATTATTACATAATTCACTTTTAAAAAATACCATTTTTTTATAAAACCTGTCATATTAGCAATATGCTAATATATAACATGGCTAAAATTGACAGATAAGCATGAATACCCCCACTTAAAATAATTTTTTATGACTTCACAAGACAATATAATTATTTTTTGAACGAAATAATGAACAATTAATTTTTAAATTCAGTCTATTTCACTCAGAATTAAAATGATAATGCCCAGCATAAGCCGATTCATAGCGATTAAGCCTCGCGTAAAAATACGCATTGATTTTATAAAAAAGTAAAAATTGCACAAAAAAAATTGACATGATTTTTTTTTGCTGTAAAATATACAACCAGCAGGATTGCGTAAAAATTTTTGGATGGAAAATGTTATTTAATTGATTTTGAAATCACAAATATAGCAATTGCTTAATAGTCATTCTAAATTTTTAATCAATGGTTCGTTTTCAAAATGGTTTTATAGGAGTTCAAACTTTAGTTTGTACTTTTAGATAAAGCAAAGATTTTGCAATAATCATACCACAACTTTAGGAGAACAATAAAACTGAAGAAAATAATTTTTGTGTCGACAACGAGGTAGTGTAGCTGCCTGAAAAACGTTTTAGCAAAAGTCAAGTGTGTAGAATTCCCAATTTGGCGAATTTTCAATTTAAGCACTTAAAGGTCAGTTAAAACTATGAAAATGAAAAGACTAACAGTAGTAATGTCATTGGCTTGTGTAGGACTTGCCATATCCCCAACCTTGGCAGGATTTCCTCAAGCGTATAAAAATGGGGTCTGTCCCCTATTTTTTATTTATCGTGGTTGAATTTGAAAATGAGGAGAACATTATGAAACAATTTTTGGCGTTATTATTAGCACTGCCTATGGCAGCATCAGCAGACTACATCGACACCACAGGACCTACCGGTCACTATTATCAATACGCCGGTTTTACCACCGCCACTAGTGAATATAAGGGTGGCGGTGATGTGGACTCGTATGGAGACCTGATATACGTAAATCGTGATGGAACTAATCTTGATGTCTATCAAGTGACGTTGCTGGATAGTGATGGAGATGGTGTCTTGGAGCCTGATCAGCATCCACTGAATATCGGACCTAATGAATGTCCTAATGAAGAATGTTCTAGTACCACTGGCAATCAAGGCCCAATGGAGCAGAGGATACTAACGTATGTAACAACTTATTCTGTTCCGGAGTTAGATTACCCGACAGTTGGTGAAATCTACGCTGCTGCTGACAGGGTGTATTTCTTGGGTGAAGATCAAGGTGATATCTATGAGTATGTTTTTGCTACTGATGTTACCTCAAAAGTGGTTGACTCTGCCTATTTCAATCTTTCTCACCTTGGCTACGACGATGTCAATGGCAAATGGTATGCTAGTAGAGAGTGGCCGCGGGCTGTATATAGCTGGGATGGGTCAAGCTGGCAATTTGAATTCGAGTACGCAAGTTTGGCAGGCGGCCATATGGATGGTATGGAGGTTATTACTGACCCCTGCACCGGCACCCCTTATGTGTACGTCTCAGACATGACATCGGACTATATCGGTCAATGGAAATATGACTCCACTACAAGCTCTTGGGTGGAGGAGAACCTCTTTACCTATGTTGGAACATACGGCTATGTTGAGGGAATGGGATTTGGTGCACTGGGCCATATCTGGGTTACAACCGGATTTTCCAACTCAGGAACTCTTTACGAACTCGGTGGCGGCAAACTTAGCTGTTATCTTCCAAAGCTCTGCCCAGAAGAACCCGGCACCCGTACCATGGGTTTTTACAAAAATCACTCCTGTGTGGTGGATATGGTGTTGCCCATTATTATCGCGGACGAGGAAATCAATGATGTGGAGGATGCCATTGCGATTATCAAGGACCGGGGTGACCACTGGAGCCGGCTCCTGAGCCAACTCATGGTAACCAAGCTCAACGTAGCGGTTTTCAGAATCGGCTGCTGCAGTATGGAACAGCTCGTTTTTGAGGGTGAGGAAACGGTTAACAAGGTCATCACCGCCGCCGAGGAACTGCTAGCTGAACCCGGTGCAACTAAGGATGAACTCTCTGCAATGCAAGAGCTCTTAGACATTATCAACAACTCTAATACCGATGTTGCTCTACCTGATAATATGATGGAGGCATGTCCGCCTCAACCCAAAGGTAAGAGTAAGAACTAGGCTTTACGCTTAACAGGGTAGGATGGGCAAAATGCCGTTCCATGAAGCCGTTCCATGAACTTTTGGCACAATCACGGCATTTTGCCCACTATAATGACGGTACGATGCAATGGCAGTTTTTTTGGTGGGCAAGTTGAAAAAAGCCAGGTAGGATGGGTAAGCAGTAAAAATAGGGGGCAGACCTCTTCCCAAATTATACGGCAAAGCCCGATGCCTTCGCACCTTGTGCAATACCCGTCGTTGATGAAACTATACACGGCGGGCAGGCGCAGAAAACAATATCGTCTCAGTCCACTCTGTACTCAGAGGTGCAGACGTGACGATTTTCAAAGAAGATTCCCGATAATTTGCAGGGTCATTTCTAGTTCCCAACCTCTTGGGAATGTATATCGTGACGCAGGCGCGTCACACCTTATTTCTCGTTCCCAACGAGGACGTTGGGAATGCGGCCTTTCAAGACGCTCGCTCCACTCTGTGTTGCCCTTTTCTCGTTTTTCTTGTTCCCAACGTCTTCGTTGAGAATGCATATCGTGACACTCCTGCGTCACACCTTATAAGCAAGTAGGGTGGGTAGGAGTGAAACGGAAACGGCACCATTTTCCAACGGTATGGTGGGTTTCCACTTCGTTCCTACCCACCCTACTCCAACTAAAAATGGGGGGAAAGGCAATGACGGCGGTCAATTTTTTATTCCCAGCGAAATTATCCGCGTTATTCTCGTTCCCAAACTCTGTTTGGGAATGTCAGCGTACTCAGCCGAATCACCTTTCCTCACGAATCGTCCGTAAAAAAGCGATCACTTGCAGAATCAAAATAAAACTAAAAGGAATAGCACCCGTAATCGCCATCGCTTTAGCAACCGTGACAGAACCGGTAAAAAGCGTTCCGGCAGTCAACATGGCTATAATGACACCCCAAATTAATTTGAGTTGGATAGGCGGATTCAAATCACCATTAGAAGTCATCATACTGACTACAAAAGTGCCTGAATCAGCACTGGTGACTAAAAAAACAAAGATTAATAGCAATGCGAGAATACTGAGTATTTTAGAAAAAGGGAACCAAGTAAATAGGGCAAATAGTGCTTTTGAGACATCTTCCAATACAAAGTCTGCGAAACCGCCGCCACCAAACATTTCTATATAAAGTCCACTACCACCGAAAGCGGCGAACCATAACATAGAGAAAAGGGTTGGCAATAAAACGACACCGATTGTGAACTCACGAATGGTTCTGCCTCGACTAATTCTGGCGATAAATATACCAACAAATGGTCCCCAAGCCAACCACCAAATCAAATAAGTCAACGTCCAGCCCGATGTCCAACCGGATAAATCTTTATAAGGATAAAGCTTAAAGGACATATTGATTAATTGGCTGAAATAGTCACCAATTGAAGTGATAAAGATTTCCAAGATAAAGCGGGTTGGACCAACAAAAATAATGACCAACAATATCGCAACAGCGATGAAGACATTGATATTACTCAATATTTTAATGCCCTTATCTAATCCAGTCGTGGCTGAAATTAAGAAGCATAAGGTCATCAAGAGTAAAATCATGAGGCTGACTGAATCTGTCGCTTGAATATAAAACACTTCTCCTAAACCGGCTCTCACTTGTAAAACGCCCATTGTCAGGGAACCTGCTAAACCAAAAACGACGGCTAATACACCAATCACATCAGCCGTATGACAAAGTCCGTATTTGCATCCAAATTCTGCTTTAATTGGACTTGAAATCAGCGATGGCGTACCTTTACGGAAGCCGAAATAAGCAATAACTAAAGCACATACGGCATAAATCGACCAAGCATGTAATCCCCAATGTAAGTTGGTGATAACCATTGCCATTCTAGCAGCTTCAGGTGTTTTTCCTGTCATACCTGGGGGCGATAAGTAATGAAACATCGGTTCAGCCACGCCCCAAAAGATGAGTCCTGCCCCCATACCCGCTGCGAAGAGCATGGCAAGCCAAGAGATTGTGGAAAATTCTGGCCTGTCCTCATCTTTTCCTAAACGAATATGACCATAAGGGCCAAATGCCATATAAATACTGAGAATAAGAAATCCCGTACATAAAGCAAGGAAAAACCAATCAAGACTTTTTAATGCAAAACCTGTCATGCCAAGTGCTGCATTAGTCATTGCATCAGGCGCAATCATTCCCCAAATGCCAATGGCACCACATAAAACGACTGAAACGAAAAAGACTAAATGGTTTTTACTCTTCTCTTGATTTTCTTGTAAATTTTTCATCAATATAAAATCCCTTATAAATGCGCTTCTTTGGGACGTTCAATTCCTAAAGTATCCAGAAGTAATCCCATACTTTCTAATAATTGAAAAATGCTTAACATTTCTGTATATTGCGCGGTGACTAACGAGGCGCGGGCGTTAAAAAGTTCGTTTTCTGAGTCTAGCACGTCCAATAAGCTACGTCTCCCCAGTTTAAATTGTTCTTTATAAGATTCAAGCACTTCTTGAGTTGATCTAAAATGCGTTCTCAGATAATCTAAGCGAGCACGTATAGTAATAAGATTATTCCAAGCGAGAAGAATGTTTTCCTTAACAATTCGCTGAGTACGTCGTATCACTTCTTTAGCGGCATTCATCCGCTCCGCCGTTTCTTGACTACGCGCTTTATCAGCACCGCCCCGGTAGAGATTATAACGCATTCTTAACATGACATTAACATCGTCATTATCTCCCTCTATGCCATCCAAATTTTCATTCTTGCTCGTGCCTAATTCCAGAAAAAGGCGCGGCATAAAAGCCGATTGAGCGTGTTGATTGGCAGCAATAGCGGATTCAAATTCTGTCTGGACGACTTTTAAAGAGGGATGATTCATCAATGCGATATCTTCGGCGAGGTCAATGCTTGCGGGTAAAGCGGCTTCAATGGGTGTGCGTGCTGGCATAATCAATGTCTCAGGATTAGGAAATTCATCTGTGACACGCTGATAATTGACTTGGGCATTATAAAGATGCCCTTGGGCATTGACTAAATTAGATTTTGCTAAAGCCAAACGGCTAATGCTTTGCTGCAAATCAGCCTTCTGTCCAGCCCCCCCGGTAACGAGCATAAGGACTTGTTCATAAGTTTTTTGATGAACGACGACATTATCTTTGCTCAAATTAAGAATTTCTTGGCGGCGAAGTATTTCTAGGTAAAGCTCAGTTGTCAGTAAGGCTATGTTTTCAATAGTATTTTTTACTTGATACGTCGCTGAGTTGAGCAAAGCATTTTGCTGTGCCACTTTATGTTTGACGCTAAATCCGTCAAAAAGCATTTGCGAAAGGGTAAGACCTATTTCTTGACGAGCTAAGGTCATTTCTCCGCCAGCGCGTCGCGTCGTAACGTTATCGCTTATTTCACGTCCATACCCCCCCGTCAGTTCGATTGATGGCCAATAACCGCCTTGAGCTTGCTTAACTTCTTGAGCCGCAGCGCGGCGATTATTAATGGTTATTAGAACATCAGGGTTAGTTTTTAAGGTGTGTTGAATCACTTCTGTCAGTGTGATCTCTGCCTGAAGAGAAGATGATAGCGTTAGAAAAAAGAGGAATGTGAATTTTTTCATGAAATCTCATCAATTACATCAATTTTAATGTCTTACAGTAGGGTGGGTAGGAACGAAGTGGAAACCCACCATTTTCATTCAGCGTCACGGTGGGTTTCGCTCATTTTCATTCAGCGTCACGGTGGGTTTCGCTCATTTTCATTCAGCGTCACGGTGGGTTTCGCTCTCGCTCTACCCACCCTA
>JAGLHR010000452.1 GCA_023143415.1 Thiomargarita sp.
AATCCCTTGTGGTTGCCCTGAGTACAAATCCGTTTATGTTTATACCGTTAATCCGTTGTACTCATTTAATCCGTTGTACTCATTATTCTGCTCAATCAATTCAATAATAATTTTCACGCAAAATTGCTGTAACGAAAAACTGATATGAAAATACGTCATTTTTATCTGATTATTACACTACTTTGTAGTCTTTACTCAACTCAGGTGGCTGCAGAACTTAAAATTGGTTTTGTTAACGCCATTAGAGTTATGGAAAAAGCCCCACAGGTTAAGCATGCTAACCGCCGCCTAGAGCGAGAATTTGCGCCAAAACAACGAAGGCTTGCCAGTGCAAAACAGGGCATTAGAAAAAAGGAGGAACGGTTCGCCAAAAATAGTGCGATTATGAGTGACGCTGAAGTGCGTAAAAGCAGCCGTGAAATTAGGGACACAAAACGTGATTTCAAGCGTCAACAAGAAGAGTTTCGAGAAGACTACAATACTCGCCGTACTGAAGAACTTGAAAAAATTCAAAAAGTCATTACAAAAGTCATTCAAGACTTGGCAAAAAGAGAGTCTTATGACTTTATACTGAGTGATGGTGTCATTTGGGCAAGTAAACGTGTCGATCTGACGAATAAAGTATTGAACAAACTCCGTAATAAATAACATCGAACATTCAAACTGAAAATCTTATAAAACGTGATTTCAGTTATCATCATTAATAGTGAAGTTCTCCATCAACCTCGCAGATTTAGCCACTAAAATTGGTGCCACTCTAAAAGAGGCTTCATCCAGCGACTTACCGATCTTAGGTATCGCCACTTTAATGCGGGCTGGCAAGCATGAAGTCAGTTTTTTTACCAATGGTTTGTATCGTGATGAATTGGCAAAAACATCGGCTGCTGCTGTCATTTTAGCAAGTAAAGATGAACGTTTTTGCAAAGTACCTAAATTGGTGATGGAAAATCCCTATTTAGGTTATGCCAAAACAGCTCGCTTATTTAATCCGCCTCCTCGTTATCCCCAAGGCAGACATCCTACTGCTTGGGTAAGCGAAGAAACTTTTTTTGATGAGGCTTCCGTATCAATAGGGCCACAAACAGTCATCGAAGCGGGTGTTAAATTGGGACGTAACGTGGTTATTGGTCCAGGCTGTGTTATTGGTAGAGGAATCAAAATAGGTGATAATTGCCAATTAATCGCAAATGTCACCTTATGTACAGGCACAGTACTGGGACAACGTGTGATTATCCATCCAGGTGCCGTAATTGGATCAGATGGTTTTGGAAATGCCAATGATGCCGGAAAATGGGTCAAAGTGCCACAACTCGGTGGTGTTATTATTGGCGATGATGTAGAAATTGGTGCCAACACAACCATAGATAAAGGGGCCTTAGAAGACACGACGATTGGTGAAGGCGTGAAATTGGATAATCAAATTCAAATTGGACATAATGTTCAAATTGGTGAACATACAGCAATAGCCGGATGTGTAGGTATTGCTGGCAGTACTCGCATAGGACGTTATTGCATGATAGCTGGTGGCGTAGGCATAGCTGGTCATCTTGACATAAGCGATCATGTACATGTCACAGGCGGTTCAATAGTCTTACAGTCGATCCGTGAACAAGGTGTTTATTCTTCTGGCACGCCTTTAGAACAAAACAGACGTTGGCATAGAAATTATCATCGATTTAAGCATCTTAATGAAATGGCAAAACGTTTACAAACCCTAGAAAGAGAGCAATGAATTATGAGTAGTATGGATATCCATCAGATTTTTCAGCACCTGCATCACCGTTACCCGTTTCTATTAATAGATCGAGTACTTGACTATACTGTAGGTGAATACCTGGTCGCTATAAAAAATGTGACTTACAATGAGCCATTCTTTCAAGGCCATTTTCCGCATCGCCCCATAATGCCAGGTGTTTTAGTGATCGAAGCGATGGCTCAAGCAACAGGCATATTGTCATTTAAAACCGCAGAACTACAACCAGAAGGTAATTCACTATACTATCTTGTTGGTATAGACAAAGCTCGCTTTAAACAACCTGTTGAGCCAGGTGATCAATTATTAATAGAAGTTAAACTCATACGCACAACCCATGGCATATGGAAATATGCGGCAACCGCTAAAGTGGATGACAAATTGGTTGCCAGTGCTAATCTGATGTGCATGAAAAGAGATATTCCAAATTGAAATCAGCACACGCCTTGATTGATCCCAAAGCCGAACTGGATAGCGATGTCACAGTTGGTCCCTATTCCATTATTGGCGCAGCGGTACAAATTGCTGCTGGCACTTGGATAGGCCCGCATGTGGTGATAAAAGGCCCAACACGAATTGGGCGCGATAATAAAATCTATCAATTTGCATCGCTAGGGGAAATTCCCCAAGATAAAAAATATGGGGGAGAGCCAGAAACTCGTTTAGAGATTGGTGATCGCAATGAAATCCGCGAATATTGCTCAATAAACCGAGGTACTGTACAAGGTGACTCTGTCACACGCATTGGAGATGATAACTGGATTATGGCATATTGCCATATTGCCCATGATTGTCAGATAGGCAATCAGACTACTTTTGCCAATGGAGCCTCCTTAGCGGGACATGTACAGATTGATGATTTTGTGACTTTAGGAGGCTTTAGTTTAGTTCATCAATTTTGTGTCATGGGAAAATACAGTTTCTCAGGCGCGAGTTCATTAATTTTTAAAGACGTACCGCCCTTTGTAACAGTATGGGGAAATCGTGCTAAGGCTTATGGTATAAATAAAGAAGGTTTAAGGCGGCATGGATTTAGCCGTGATACAATTATGGCATTGCACCAAGCTTATAAAATAATTTATAAAAATAACCAAACCATAGAACAAGCCATTGAAAAATTGAAAGAACTCCGTGAAGAATTTCCAGAAATCCAGCAATTAGTCAAATTTTTGCGGCAATCGAAACGTGGAATTGTTCGGTAGAATGCGTTGAGGCTAAAATACGTGATGTTTTGTAGGGGCTGTGAAAATGGTTTCGAGATTCTTCAAAAAACTGAAGTCGAGGCGTAACTACTCAGGGCAACCATAAAGGATTCGAGGTTTGATTTTCAAAAAACGAAAACCTCGAATGCAGCCTACAACA
>JAGLHR010000453.1 GCA_023143415.1 Thiomargarita sp.
ACCATACCCGCTTGTTCTGGTGTACGATCCCCTTTACGATTATTGCAGGGTTCACAAGCTGTTACAATATTATCCCAAGTATGTTCTCCCCCTTTTGAAGTGGGAATCAGATGATCGAGACTCAAATGTTTCATACTGCCACAATATTGACAAGTATGTCTATCACGCCGTAAAACTTCTCGCCGATTGACTGTTGGTACTCGCCATGCCCTCTCTTTATGATTAACAATTAAGCGAATATATTGAGGCACTAAAAGCACCATCGTTGGTGAACGAACTTGTATAGGTTCACTATCATTGCCGAAATCAAGAAGCGGCTCCGCTTTTTCTGTGACAAGGAGAATAATCGCCCGTCTGATATTAATTTGACTGATAGGCAAATAGCTCTTAGAAAAGACAACCACTGTTTGTCCTAATATTTGAGTTGCATTGTTTGTCACAATAATTTCCTTTTTTTTCATTGATTTAAATCACTTTCAATTGTTTGAATCAGAATTTTCAGAATGTTAGAATGTTCAGAATTAAAAAACAACTGAATTTTCATTAACTTATGATGTTTTAAATTCTGTTAATTCTGACATTCAGAAAATTCTGATTCAAACAATAAAAAATGTTCTGTACAAAGATTTAAGTGATATAAATTATAATCAACTAAAATATTTATGCAATAGTGTGTTTTCAATTCTGTGATTTTCCTTATAACAGCATGAAAAAATTAATTAAATTTCTCCTGCCCTTGCTGATTTTAGCGATTGGCTTTCAGGGCTTTAAATACCTGCAAAAAACAAAACCTAAAAGTCAACCTATTAAAATTGAAGAACCTGTCTGGGTAGTCACCGTTGTACCCGTAACCCCAACGGCTTTATCACCTACTTTGATCCTATATGGACGTGTTGAGTCACCACGCACTGCGACATTACGCGCACCATCGCTTAATGTGATTAATGCTAAAGTTGAAGAAGTCTCTGTTTTTGAAGGGGATAATGTGAAAAAGGGGCAAATATTAATACGCCTTGAAGAAAATGATAGTTTGCTTAATCTTAAACAACGAGAGGCAGATATTATAGATATTCAGGCGCAGATTAATCTGGAAAAACAGCGTCATCGTAGTAATATCAGTGCGCTTTCCCATGAAAAAACTTTATTGTCATTAACACTAAGAGCACTTGAACGTTTGCGGAAGTTGAAAAGACAAAGAGTGAGTTCCCAAGCGGCATTAGATGAAGCGCAACAGGCTGTGGAACGACAAAAGTTGACGATCATTAATCGCCGTTTAGATATAGAAAATCATAACGCCCGCCTTGCACAGTTGCAAGCAAAACAGGATCGCTTTTTAGCACAACGTGATCTGGCTCGTTTAGAACAAAAGCGCACTCGAATAACTGCACCTTTTGCAGGAATTATTGCTAAAGTGACTGTTGCGGTGGGCGATAGGGTGCGTAGTGGTGATTCATTGTTATCAATATATGACAATACCGCTTTGGAAGTGCGTGCACAAATTCCTAGCCGTTATCAAAATACCGTGTTGAATGCTTTGAATGCGAAATTTCTGTTGCAAGCCTATACGCAAATTAATAAGGAAATTGTTGATTTGGAACTTAACAGGGTTTCTGGACAAATTAATCCAGACAGTGGTGGCATTGATGGTTTGTTTCGTATCAAAAAAGGAGGACATTTATTACGTTTAGGGCAATTTTTGACTTTATATTTAAATTTACCTAAACAATCCCATCTTGTTGCACTCCCTTTTGAAGCCGTTTATGGCTTAAATCGTATTTATAAATTCATTGATGGGCGTATGAAGGGAATCACTATTGATAAAGTTGGGGAACATAAGACAGTGACAGGGCAATCACAAATTCTAGTTCACAGCCCTGCATTAAAACAGGGTGATAAAGTTATTATTACACAATTACCGAATGCGATAGAGGGTTTAAAAGTTCGGGCTGTCGCTAATTTGAAAATTTTTGAACCGGATTAGAGACGAACCTATAACACCGAACACATATAAACTATTGGCTTGATTTATAATATTTTGTAGATGGCATACAATACCATTTGTAAGAAAATAAGGGAAAAAACCACTATAATTATAGGATCAATTATGGTGATGAGGATTAAACGCCATTCTTGACGCAACATTTTCCTTTTTGGAATCCCTAAAAAAATGCCACTGATTGAAATGAGTATGACGTATCCAATCACAAAGATGATCATTTGTTCTTGAACGTAAATATTGATTTCTTTTATCCAATATAAGATTGATAATTCTGTGGCGATGATAAAAAATAGGCTTAACCAAAAATTTTGATTAATGAATAGTTTAAAAAAAAGCGGCTGGCATTTTATTTCTTTGAGCGTTGATAAAAAAAAGCGGATAATTAGAAAGCTGGAGGATAAACTGAAACCAATAGCAAGTAGCCCATATTCATTAAGGAAAATGTCTTGTAAAGAGGGCGTAATGAATAACATTAATAATAGTATGCCAATAAAGACTGTCAATGAGATAGCGACTTTGCCTTCACGGGCGGTGGCTAATTGTTGATCAATTTGCTCTATAGAGCTAATGAGCCAATTATGACACCACATTAAGAAAAAAGGGGTTAGGAGAAGTGGCAGATATTGGATGATGTGTTCGATTTTCATGAAACTTTCTCTTATAGTGAGGAGTTCAACGCTTCAGCTTTGGAAATGGAGTTCAACGCTTCAGCTTTGGAAATGGAGTTCAACGCTTTGGAAATGGAGTTCAACGCTTTAGCTTTGGAAATGGAGTTCAACGCTTCAGCTTTGGACGTTAGGAACGTGCATGAAATAAAATCGTTTCGAGGCTAAAGTTTTTTCGTATCCTATCAAAATTTGGTATCT
>JAGLHR010000454.1 GCA_023143415.1 Thiomargarita sp.
CCTCGAATCCTTTATGGTTGCCCTGTTACGAGTTTTTTTGAAGAAAAACTCAAACCTCGAACTGAATTTAGGAATGATAATTCAATAATACCCAACGAGGTTTTAGTCTTCAAAAAAAACTCAAATCAAATTTCGGAAATTATTAAAGCCTCATTCCTTAACGAAAATTTTAAAGGGCGGCTTTGAGAAATAATTCACTCTGAGCCAGTGTGTGCATATCAAATACGGTCCAAGTCTTCTTTCCATTTGTAAAAGCCCCCTTCGCATAAGGGACAAGCCAAGCGTGTTCGCAAGGTATATCTAAATCTCTTAGATGTTCAGGAAAATGTTTGATGCCAAATACTTCATCAACCAGTAATCCCGCTGAATGTCCAGCTTGCTTAATAATTAATAGGCGTGTGTGCCTTTCTATGGTAATGGGTTTGCCTTCTATACATCCTTTTAAATCAATAACTGGTAATAGTAGCCCACGTATATTAGCCAGTCCTTTAACCCATGATTTTGCGCCAGGCACTTTCGCTAATCGTCCGTTAAAAGGAAGAATCTCACTTATTTCATTCAGTTGCGTGATTAAATTATTATTGGTGAGCCTAAAGGCAACCCCCCGCCAGAGTTGTTCTACTTTTTCGTGACGTGGCAATCCTTTTGCTCTTTGTTTGGCACGTTGCGAGAGTTCTTGTAGCCATTGATAAGGCGATTGTGCTAACATTTTTTTCCTAATTTATAAATTCTTTAACTGTTTCTAGTAATTTTTCCTCTTTAACAGGCTTCACTAAAAAGGCTTTAGCACCTTGCATCAAGCCCCAAGCGATGTCACTTTCCATACTTTTGGAAGAGATAATAACGACAGGTATGGAACCCATCTCTTGACTTTTAGTTATCTTGCGAGTGGCTTGAAAACCATTTAAACCAGGCATAACGACATCCATGAGTATTAAGTTGGGCAGAATTTCTTTTGCCTTTTCTATGCCCTCTTCACCACTGATCGCTTGACTGGTTTGATAACCATGTCCTTCCAACATTTTTTTAAAGAGGTAGGCATCCGTTTTTGAATCCTCTACTATTAATATATGCGCCATACCGATACATTTTTTGATTAATAAAGTTATTGAAAAACAATAAAGTTATTATCTTGTGTTAAATAAAACGGGGGTATTTCCCACAAGGAACTTCAACAAGATGTTGAAAGCCCCAATATATATAATACTTAAATAAAAAATCTTAGGCGTTTTCACCTATTTTGCCAGAGGAATGTGGCGAATAAAAGCTGATGAAGGTTTCGAGGTTTAAGTTTTTTCTTTAAAAAAAATGTAACTACTCAGGGCAACCATAAAGGATTCGAGGTTAAAGTTTTTTTAAAGAAAAAACTTTAACCTCGAATGCCCCTACAATATTCGTACTACTCAGGGCAACCATAAAGGATTGCCCCTACAATATTTTTATGTAGGGGCAATCCCTTGTGGTTGCCCTGAGTAGTTACCGGTTTTTTAAAGAAAAAACTTTCACCTCGACTTGAGTTTTTCTTGAAAAAACTCAAACCTCGAATGTACTCCAAAGTAACAAAGCTAGTAACG
>JAGLHR010000455.1 GCA_023143415.1 Thiomargarita sp.
ACGCACAAAGCTAAAGCGTTGTACGCTCAAAGCTAAAACGTTGTACTCCAAAAGACGCACAAAGCTAAAGCGTTGTACTCCAAAAGACGCCCTACGGAAATAACGCCCTTTAGTTATTGTTGGAAGACTAAAAACTTGATGATCGAGTTAAAGTTCATTCACCATTCACCATTCGAGGTTTGAGTTTTTTGAAAAAAAACTCAAACCTCGAAACCATTCACCATTGCTATAAGAGAGAGCGCGATGAAATCATTTATATTTGTATTAGGTTTATTAACGTATATCAGTGTCCACGCGGAAATTACGCTGGACGGTACACTGGGTACTGGTATTGCCCTTGAAGGACCAAACTTTGCGATTGGATCTGAATTGGGGCAACAACATGGTAGTAATTTGTTTCACAGTTTTGGTCAATTTAACCTCAACAATAATGAAAGTGCGACATTCTCCGGGCCGCTCAATATTAATAACGTGATCGGACGTGTGACAGGTGGTCGCCCCTCAAATATTGATGGCCTTATCCGTAGCACTATTCCCAATGCGGATGTTTATCTGATTAATCCTGCTGGGATGTTGTTTGGGCCAAATGCGACATTGGACGTACAAGGTTCCTTTCATGCCAGTACCGCTGATACATTGCGTTTCCAAGACGGTGGTGAATTTAATGCGAGCAATCCGCAAAATAGTTTATTGACTATTGCCCCAATCTCAGCGTTTGGTTTTCTCACGGATTCTCCGCAGCCATTGTCTATCAGTGGTAGTGCAACCAAAGCGAATAAACTGTCCGTACCAACCGGCAACACTTTATCCCTCATTGGGGGCAACATCCAAGTTAGCAAAGCATGGTTAAGCGCAAGTTCTGGACGTATTAATATTGCTGGCGTTGCTGGTCAAGGTGATGTCACCATATCACCAAAAGACTTAATATTACCTGGGGGAGCAGCTAATGTGAGTTTAGAAGATTCAACTGTGAATGTAAGTGGTAATGGTGGTGGTCACATTTACATTCGTGCAGGTCAGTTTTTTATAGATAATACCAGTATTGATAATAGTACCCGTGATGCCGCCGCTGGCGAAATCAATGTGCAAGCAGAGAATTTGATAGCGAGCCGTGGTGGACGATTTGGCAGTACAACCATTGGGACTGGACAAGGTGGCCAAATCAAGATTAAAGTGAATGAATTGACTGAGTTTTCTGGAGAAATAGTGAGGAGTAATGGGAGCGTCAGTGCGAGTGGGATTAATCTCACTTCAAGGGGAACGGGTAATGCGGGTACTGTGGAGTTAGAAACGGCCAAATTAAACCTGAAAGAGGGTGCAAGAATAAGTGCGACCACTTTTAAATCCGGTAAAGGTGGCAATATAAATATCCAAGCAACTGATTCTATTGCTCTTTCTGGTTTTGGTGATACTTACGGACAAGGTAGTTCTATTTCTGCCAGTACACGAGGCCAAACGGAAAATGCTGGACAAGGGGGAGTTATTGCTTTAAAAGCGAGAGAATTAGAACTGGCTGATGGCGCATTGATAACGACAATCACTTTCGGAACTGGGCAAGGCGGTCATGTAAAAATCAATACCACTGAAGATGTCACATTATCTGGTGAAGACTATCGTGGAGTGACTAGCGGTATTTGGACAGAAGCCCAAGGTTCTGGTGATGGTGGTCGTGTCGAATTAAAGGCTAACCAATTAACTCTTTTGAACGGAACCAATATCAGAGCCAATAGTAGTCAGAGTGGTCAAGGTGGTCAAATATCCATAAACGTCAATGACTTAGTTAAACTAGAAGGTTTAGATACTGCTGGTTATGGCAGTTATATAATGGCAAACGCTCAAGGCAAAACAATGGATGCGGGTAATGGTGGCACAATTGAAATCATCGCAGGACGCTTACAATTGGCAGACGGTGCCCAAATATCGACGAGTACCTTTGGTCCCGGTCAAGGTGGTGAGCTTGCTGTCAATGTAACAGAAAAAGCGACTTTTTCTGGTCAAGATCAGAGTGAAGAGGGTTTTCGTAGTGGGCTTTTGACGACTTCAGAAGGTCAGACAGAGGCAGCCGGTAATGGTGGCACCATTGTATTGGTAGCGGGTGATTTACGCCTCGCTGACAATGGTGAGATCAATGCGATGACTTTTGGTCAGGGAGTGGGTGGCAATATTAATATCCAAGCTCAAACGGTCAAATTGACTGAAAACAGCACTGTGATGGCAAGTAGCGAAGAGCGGGGAGATGCAGGGCAGGTGGTACTGGTCATCGGAGAGAAGTTGCAAATGCGTGATAGTACCATTGAGACTAAAGCCTTAAATGCTGACGGTGGCAATCTGGAAGTCATTGCCACCAGTTATGTCCATCTTGTCAACAGTCGTATTACTACCAGTGTGAGTGAAGAATTTGGGGGGGGTGGCAATATTATCCTTAATCCGAAATTTGTGGTGCTTGATGGCAGTCAAGTCTTCGCCAAAGCCAAAAAAGGGGCGGGCGGTAACATTAATATCACCACAACTGGGGTTTATAACTTTACCAACGAAGCAATAGCAGAAATCATCAACGCTTCCTCAGAATTTGGGGTTAATGGTCTCGTCACCATTGCGACTCCTGATAACAATTCCGACGAAGCCATGTTAGCATTACCAGCCACCCTTTTCGATGCCAGCACATTACTTGATAAACCTTGTGGGCAACGATTGGCTGAAAATCTGAGTCACTTCATCGTTATTGCCAGCGAGGGCACCTCGAATGAATCGGATGATTTATTGCCAAGTGGACTATTGTTATCTAAACAGGCTATGACAGTTTCCTCAGAAACTAAGAATGAGAAAATGAGTCTTTATCCACTAATGGCTCTTTTGACGGAATGTAAGACTCAAGAAAAATAATTTCATCTTGGACACATTTATTCTCGAAGCAACCTTGTACTATCGTTTTTCAGATAAATATTTTCACTGAAAAGAAACCAAAACAAGATTCTTATAGGGCAACCATAAAGGATTGCCCCTTCATGGTTACTTGCGACTGAAACAACTATTAACCCTTCACTGCTACTTACTACTGATGCAAAAGCAAAAATTGGCTCCCAGTTTAATCCTGAGCAAGCGGCTGATTTTTTAACCAAAGCAGGTTACTCTGAGGGCAAAGATTTTCCTGAAATGGTATTAATGCGTAGTACAGGAGAAACGGTGGATTGGCGCGGGGCAAAGCA
>JAGLHR010000456.1 GCA_023143415.1 Thiomargarita sp.
GGTCTGGTTTTGACTTTGACTTGAATTCGAGGCGAAAATTTTTTGAAGCTGCGAGATCGAAATGGTGGGCTACAAAAAATTCGTTGTTCAGAAACCGAGTTTTTTGAAAAAACTCTAAATACCATGCCTAGTGATTAAGGTATCATTCCTTAATTTTATAATGGATTAAAGGAGAAAGAACATGCGCGAATTTAACACAACAGGACCATGTAACCCAGCCCTGCATTACACCGTCATGCGTGAAGTATTAATGGCCGTTTGCCAAGAAAAGGTCAAAAAAGGCCGCTATATTACCCTCTTTGCGCCCCGGCAAGCAGGAAAAACCACCTTTTTCAAACTGTTGCTGAACGCGCTTGAGAAAGACTTTACAACGGTATGGATCAGTTTTGAAAATCTGAAAACCGCCTCAAAAGAGGAATTTTATCAAGAATTAAACCATAAACTTCACCGTGGACTTTCCAAACAGAAGACTCAATCTGAACTCATCATTCATAGCTCAATTAGCTTGGACCATTTTTTTGAAAACACTTCAGTTCAGTCTAAACCCCTTGTTCTAGTGATTGATGAATTTGAAGGTATCCCAGACTGTGTATTAAGCGAAGTCATGCACACTTTTCGGCAAATTTATCATCAAAAAGAATATTATAATCTCCATTCACTGATCTTAGTCGGGGTGAGTACCATTGCAGAATTAGTCGTTTCCTCCGCTTCACCATTTAACATTGCCGAGGAACTACAAATTCCCTACTTTACCTTTGCAGAAGTCAGTGTACTCATAAACCAGTATATTGCTGAATCTGAACAGGTTTTTGAAAACGAGGTGATAAGAGCCATTTATGAAAATACCCAAGGGCAACCGGGATTGGTGTGTGCGCTGTGTTCTTATCTCGTTGAAAAATTAGCCACGAATCGGCGTAAACCGGTGACCATTGAACACTATTATAGAGCAGAGCATCATTTTCTGACCGAACGGTTTGACAAAAACATCATCAATATCGTTCAAAAAGCCAGAGGAAAAAGAAATTTCATGCTGAAACTGCTTTTTGGCGACGAACCGATGCCCTTTACGATTGATGATCCAGATATTGCTTGGCTCTATGCGAACGGCGTTGTTGACAAGAGAGATGGTTATGTGGATATTCTTGTACCGTTATATGCAAAACGTTTGATAAACGCATTCCGCCCGCCGATAAATGGAGAAACCCAGTATTATATCAAATCGCCTAATGATACTGTTAACCAATATCTGACATCTGATGGGGAGTTAAATGTCAATGAGTTGCTTAAAGAATACAGGGCATACATTCGTCGGCGAGGTTTTAGAGCATTTGATACTGAACATCTGAAAGAAGCCGCTTGGCATTATTCCCTAGACGGATTTATCAATTTCTTTATTCAGTGTCTCGGAGGGCAGACGTTTGTCGAAGTGCCAACGGGTAGAGGGCGGACAGATATACTCATTCTCTATCAAAACAAGAAGTACGTCATTGAAACTAAACGGTTTGTTAATAATTACTATTTTCAGCAGGGCAAAGGACAACTGGCAGAATATCTGAAATCAGAAAGCCTTTCCGAAGGATACTATGTTGTTTTCAGCAATATACATACCGAGAAAGATGAACTGTTTTCGGAAGAACTCATTCAGGGAAAGCGGATACATACTCGTCTCATTCCGACAAAGTTTGAACAACCAAGCCGTCTTCCCGTGCTAAACGAACTGAAACTGACCGAATCAGAAAAGATTGCCAACAACATGCTCAAAATGGAGACGTTTTCAATAGAACAAATCAGTCAAGCAACCAGTGTGAGTCTTGACAGAATTAAACAGTTGTCTGTTTAGTTATATAGCTGATGTGACGCAAGGTGCTTCCAAATTCCACCGATTCTGATTTTGACTGACGCACTGAGTACAACTGATTTGAGAATCAAACGGATTAAATCAACGAGGAGAACGTTTCAAAAAACGTTCTCCTCGTCATCAATTCATCGACGTTATACAACGTTTTTTGTAACGACTCAGGGCAAC
>JAGLHR010000457.1 GCA_023143415.1 Thiomargarita sp.
GAGAAAAAACTGTCCGAACCATTGTAAAAAACAAAAAGTTATGAATTGGCTTACTATTTGCATTAATTAATAGCGAATCTAAATAAAATTTTATAAATCATACCCAAAAAACTGGTAAATAATCAAAATTGCGTTAGGACTTACGCATTGACAAGAGAAGTATTTTATGAAACTGTTTAAATACAATGTGTTACAAAATTTGTCTTGAGTCATTTTGACAATTTTCACCAATTTAATTAAGTCATGATTTTTTATAACTATATGATTTTTATAGAGAACATACTTTCTTGAATTTGTCAATGCGTAAGTCCTAGGTATAATATCATTCTCAGAAAATAAGGGTGTTGTTAATTTAACTATTTGTTTTTATTAGCTAAAATTTTATTTCTGGACAAGTCTAATAGACATATCGCTACTTATTAATTGCAGGAGTTTTTATTATGAATATGAATAAGAAGTTTGGCGTATTAATGACTGCGCTGCTCACTGTTGGGAGCACCGCGTATGCAAACGACAATTTTGATCCTGGAGATGAGGATGATTCGTCTGCTCCAGCTATCCAGATGGAGTCTTTGGATGCTAGTCCTGTTATCGTTATTATGAATGATGACGATCCAATAAAGATAAAGGAAATGGTCACTTTCAAGACGACAGGTGAGTCAATGGCTCAGTACCTTGTTACGATCAATGGTGGAGAACCAAAAACGTGGGTGGCAGCACCGTCTGAGAATTGCGCTGGTGGTGGAGATTCTGCGGATAGAGGTGCTGTTGATGGTACTGACTGGTCATTGGAAGTGTGCGATACATGGTACAAGATGTGGGTACTGACAGCAGGGGTAGGGATTACGTCGATTAAGATGGAAGCTATCATAGATGTTGATGGTAATGGTGAGGCTGCCGTCTTCGATGTCATCTACTGGCCAGTTCAAACACCTGGTTCTAGTCGCGGTAGGGAATTCAGCGGAGTTAATGTTGGATCATTTGATGGAACTGTTATTGCGACGTACAGTCGGCCAGTGCAGATTTGGGGGGATACACCTCCAGCAAAGCAAGACCTCTATGCTGTCCTTGAACTAGAATTTGTTGAACTAGATATCTATGGTCAAGCATTACCTAAACAGCCATTAGCATTTACTGGCACAATGACGTTTCGTGCCGATGCAGATAACGTTAAACTGAAGGGTTGTTGTTGCCTGGACTTTGAACCAAATGGCTTTTCTGGTTATGATGGGAATTATCCACTGTACCTTAACAACGCTGGAAATAATACACATCTCCTGCCAGCAATAGCGCAGCCGCAGATAGGCAAGATTAATAAGTTCATCAGTTGTTATGACTACATATACCCAACATTAGAATCTTGTCAAAAACTCCTTGGGAAAACAAAACACATTTGGTGGCCACTAGAAGGAGGGGGGCAGGATGCAGAAGTCAAGAGTACACATTGGTTCAATTTTATGAATGGTAAAGAGCTTTTGTGTAGCGATTTGAATAAAGAACCGTGGCTGATTATCCCTAAAGGGGTAAAACTTCTGGCAACGGGCGTGAATTTAATTGTCACCCCAAATGCTCAGAATCCGGATCACAAAGACTTAACATTGACTACCACTACTGAAAAGGGGACTGCGAAACTTCTCATTCTCCGTGGCGAAGAAGTTGGTGACAGACGATGGAAATTGTCAGTCGCCTGTGAGTTTAATATGGATAGTGATTCTAATACGGAAAAATCGTACAGTTGTACAGACACTACTCCAGCAAACGCTTACTGGGCAGCAGAAATAGAAGATGATGGTGATTTCATCATACAGATGGATTGATGAAATGATTCTTAACTAAAGTTCTAAGATAAAAATGGACAATTTAGTCTGAATAATGAAGCCCTGAAGGTTTATGTTTAATCCTCAGGGCTTTTTTTTTGCGACACAGACTCCCAGATTCCTCTTTTAATTATCATCAAACGCTTTGATTTTGTTAGCAACGTATTCACCAAGTTTAACGGGGACCGCATTGCCTATCATTTGTTCTAATTGGGATTTCGTGCCATTTAACTTAAATCCTTTTGGAAAGGTTTGGAGATAACTCCGTTCAATCGTGGTTAAAGGTCTGACGTTTTCAGTAATATCCACTGCATCGCCTGGGTGTTTTTTATACCCTTTGGGAATGGGTCTATTTACGCCTCGAATGGTTGGACTAGGCTCATAAATACTAAATATTGCTCTTCTTTTATAACTCCAAGGATGTCGATAATAGTATTCAATGCCTAATTCATGACCTAAATAATCAAAAATGGTCATCTGTTTTTCGGTTAAATATTGATTGAGATAATAGTCTAAAAAACCGTCTTGCGCCAAGAGCAAGCCCACTAAAAAAAATCGTTTCCTCAATTGAGGTACACCACAACGACTTGCATCTAAGATTTGATAGGAAAGGCCATATCCTGCACCCTTAAATATTTTCAAGGCTTTTTGTAAGGTAATACTTTTAGTAATCCGTTCTACATTTTCCATCACAAACCACGTTGGTTTGATTTGTGCAATAATGTTGGCGAATGAAAGGGTTAAATCAGCACGGCCTAGACTTTCATCTCGTTTACCGGCACTAGAAAAATCTTGACAGGGCGGCCCTCCCATAATGACATCAGGATGATAATCCTTGAATTGATGGTAATCTGAAATTTGGGATAAGTCCATTAAAAGCGCGTCATGGTTAAAATTCGCTTGGTAAATGTCCATAGCCGCTTGCCAGTTATCAATTGCTGCGACAATTTCAAAACCGGCATTTTGGAAACCTAATGATAAGCCGCCGATACCGGAAAATAAATCAATGACTTTCATAATCGTCAAAATAAATTTGGTCGGTTTATTTGATATTGATTTTCTGGTAAATCATACGTGGATATCCAGAGCGAACACGCAGGTTCGCCCCTACAACCCCTGAACACGTTGAGTTTTGTAGGGGCAGACCTGCGTGTCTGCCCTTCACTTAATGGCATTGACCCTACGCTTAGGAACGTGCATGAAATAATATCGACGACTAGACCTGACAGGTTTCCAAAACCTGTCAGGTCTGATTCAACATTGTCGAATTTATTTCATGCACGTTCCTTAGTCTAAAACTAACCGTTTAATCAACAATATACTTGTCTTCCAACAACTTAGCCTGCGCCGCTGCAAGGCGTGCGATAGGTACTCGCGGTCCAGAACAAGACACGTAAGTTAAGCCAATATGGTGGCAGAAATGGATGGAAGCGGGATGTCCCCCTTGTTCACCACAAATCCCCACTTTTAAATCGGGCTTGGTTTCGCGTCCCCATTTGATGGTCATGCTCATCAGTTGACCCACGCCTTTGATATCAAGGACTTCAAACGGATTGTCTTGTAAAATGCCGGTTTCGTTGTACATCGGTAAGAATTTGTTTTCGGCATCTTCTCGTGAGAAGGAGAATGTGGCTTGAGAAAGGTCATTGGTGCCAAATGAGAAAAATTCTGCAAAATCAGCAAGTTGTCCTGCCCTCATGCAAGCACGTACCACTTCAATCATGGTGCCAAACTTGAAGTCAAGTTTGATTCCTTCCCTTGCCTCAATTTCTGCTCGGATATCATCAACGATCTTTTTGACATACTTCAATTCTTGAGCAGTCGTGACTTGAGGTATCATGATTTCGGGATGAATGTCTGCCCCTTCTTTTGCACATTCAGCCGTGGCTTCTAAAACGGCTCGAATTTGCATGGTGTAGATTTCGGGATAGCTGATTCCTAAACGGACACCACGATGACCGAGCATGGGGTTGACTTCGTAGAGTTCGCGTACTTTGCGAAGCATCCGTTCTTTTTTAGCGATGACTTCATTGATCCTATCTTCACCCATTTCATCAAAAGGGGGTGGTAGATTGTTAGGTTGGCCATCTGTCAGGCGTACAGAACTGAGAAGAGTCGCTGCACCTTTGATTTGACCGCGCAGTGAACGTAGGTTTTCCAGTTCTTCAATCAATTGCATTTCAGTCGGGAGAAATTCATGCAATGGGGGGTCTAATAAGCGTACAGTGACAGGGCGTGGTGCGAGGGTTTTAAATACCGCTTTGAAGTCTTCACGTTGAATGGGCAACAACTGATTTAAGAAGGTTTGGCGGTCTTCTTGCGTTTCCGCGAGGATCATATCGACGACAATGGGTAAACGATCAACGTCATTGAACATACGCTCTGTACGGCAGAGTCCAATGCCCATCGCGCCAAATTCAACGGCTTTCGTCGCGGCTTCTGGGGTATCCGCATTAGCCATGACTTTGAGTTGCGCGACTTCATCTGCCCATGATAATAGGATTTTCAATTCGTCGGAAAATTCTGGTTCGATGGTGGGAAGTTCACCGATATAGACCTTACCACTACTACCGTCAATGGTGATGACATCGCCTTCATGTAGCACATTTTCGCCGATAATGGCTTGTCGCGCTCTGACATCAACGGCAATACCTTCTGCCCCCGCAACACAGGCTTTACCCATACCTCGTGCAACAACAGCGGCATGTGACGTTTTACCACCGCGACTGGTGAGAATGCCTTGCGAGGCAAAGAAGCCATGAATGTCTTCTGGTTTTGTTTCTTCACGGACCAAAATCACTTTGTCACCAGCCCGTCCTAATATTTCAGCACGATCAGCGTCAAAGATACATTTGCCACTGGCTGCGCCTGGTGAAGCGGATAAGCCTTGTGCGAGGGGTTCGGCTGTGATATTCGGATCCAAACGGGGATGAAGCAGTTGTTCCAGCAGATCAGGATCGATCCGTAACAATGCTTGATTTTTGTCAATCAATCCTTCATTGACCATTTCTACCGATGTGCGTACCATTGCGGCGGCATTCATTTTGCCGTTGCGTGTTTGTAGGCAATATAACTGGCCCTTTTCAATGGTGTATTCGTAATCCTGTACTTCATTGTAATGCGTTTCGAGTTTGTTACGCAATTCCACCAGTTCCTTGTACAGAACAGGCATTTCGGTTTCCATTTCCTGTACAGCCTTGGGAGTACGAGTACCAGCAACGACATCTTCACCTTGTGCGTTGACCAAGTATTCGCCATACATCTCATTTTTACCCGTACCTGGATTGCGGGAAAATCCGACACCAGTAGCGCAGTCGTTACCCATGTTGCCGAAAACCATTGCGACGACATTGACGGCTGTTCCATTTGCCATGTCTTTAGTGATCTTAAATTCACGGCGATAATCAACTGCTCGTTTTCCACCCCATGAACCAAAGACGGCTTTGATGGAAATCTCTAGTTGTTCATAGACTTCTTCTGGAAAAGGTCTGCCCGTTTGTTCTTTGACAACATGTAGGAATAATTCGCTGATTTCTTTAAGCTCTTCAGCCCCTAAATCAACATCAGCAGTTGCGCCAACGCGCTTTTTCACCACTTCAAAATGTTCATCGAAATGTTCATCGGCAATATTTAAGGCGACTTTACCAAACAATTGAATAAAGCGGCGATAAGCATCATAACCAAAGCGTTCATCGCCTGTTTGTTTGATCAGCCCGCCCAATGTATGAGCGTTGAGACCCAAATTCAGGATGGTGTCCATCATGCCAGGCATGGACATTGCGGCACCAGAACGTACTGAGACGAGTAAAGGATTATTGGGATCGCCAAACTTTTTACCCGTGCCCTTTTCAACTGCTTGCATCTGCTGTTTCACGTCGTCCATTAAACCCGCAGGTAAAGCATGCTGTGGATCATCAAGATAGGTTAAACAGGCTTCGGTGGTAATAACAAAACCAGGGGGGACGTTAAGACCAATTTGTGTCATTTCGCATAAATTAGCACCTTTACCTCCTAACAGGTGTTTGTTTTTTCCATCTCCTTCATTGAAGGAATAGATCAAGCGTTTTGCCATGATGTTGTTTCTCCTAATATGTTTGAAATAGGGGATGTTTTCTAAAAACGTCGCCAATCATTTTTTATTGGCGAAAGTAATAATACTGATAATGTGTTTTAATTTCAAGTCATCATATTTGATTATCAAGTTTTTCGTCTTCTAATAATAACGATAGTGGAATGGTGAATGATGAATGATGAATGATGAATGAAAATATTTAACAAATGTAAATTATTGTTTTTTAACACAATATTTAAAAATAAAATAAAATAGGGATCAACTTTTGGTTAAACGAATTTTTACCACTCCAGGTAAATAGTCGTGCATTTTAGACTTGGGTATCAGTAGGGCAAAAGGGCTTATTTATTATTTAATTAGTAATTAATAATTAATAATTATTAAAAATGGCCCTTTAAATTTTTTTATCAATGAGCTAGGCGTTCAATGCCATTAAGTTAAGGCTCTTCACGCAGATATGCCCCTACCAATCTTTAGAGGTTTTTCAGTGATGCGCCAAACTTCAGAGGTTTTGGAAACCTCTAAGGTTTTTCAAGGGCTTATCTCTACCATAATGTTGAATCAGACCTGACAGGTTTCCAAAACCTGTCAGGTATTCGAGGTTTTAGTCAAAATGTCGAATATGCAAGGTCCTTTTCGTGCAACGCCATCTCAATTTCTACGAAAACTTATCCGTTTCCAGTTTTTAGGATGTTTAAATATGCTAGAAAAAATCAAGTTCGAGAAGTTTACGGCTTTTGACAGTTTGGAAATTCCGCTATCGACCGGAATTAATATTTTTATCGGCGCAAATGGCACTGGCAAAACGCATATCCTCAAAGCGATTTATGCAGCATGCGATGTCGCAAAAAGTCAAAAATCTTTGGCTGAAAAGACTAACCGTGTCTTTTTGCCGTCTGGCGAGCAAATTGGGCGCTTGGTCAAAAAAGCAAGCCTATCTGGATATTTTGAGGTGACTCGCCGAGTCGCAGATAGACATAAATCCCTTACAATACGCCTTTCTTTAACGAATCATATCAAAGAACCAGAAAAAGCAACTCTTTCAGGAGCCTACAAGCAATGGCTGCAATACTCATTGGAATCCGTTTATATTCCAGTTAAAGACATGATGGCTAACGCCCCAGGTTTTAGATCGCTTTATAATCTTCGTCACATTCACTTTGAAGAAGTTTACGCTGACATCATTGATAGGGTATTTTTAGGAACTTTGCGATGTACCACTCGGCAGAAAAAATTGCTGAATATTTTGCAGCGAGCGATGGATGGCAAGATTATCAGCAAAAATGAAGAATTTTTCCTTAAAAACAAACAGGGCGAGTTAGAATTTACTTTATTGGCGGAGGGCATTCGTAAATTAGGACTACTTTGGGTACTTATCCAGAATGGAACGCTTCTTAATGGTTCTATACTTTGTTGGGATGAGCCAGAAGCGAACCTCAATCCCAAGTTGATGCGTACAGTCGTGGAAATTCTTCTCGAACTCCAGCGTATTGGCGTTCAAATCTTGCTCACCACTCATGATTACGTGGTTCTTAAAGAATTTGATTTACAAGCGAAAAACACTGATAAGGTGATATTTCACAGTCTCTATAGAAATATGAGCAAGATCGAAATCGCCTCCACCGATAATTATTTGAACATTTCTCCAAATGTGATTGATGAGTCCTTTGGAAGCATTGTTGATCGAGAAATTAAAAAGTCTATGACGAATCTTGGAAAATGAAGATAGAAGCCGACGGATTTTCTTTCGATTTCACAGATGCGATTGATGCCTTTGTTTTTGATGAGAAAGATAAGAAAAAACCCCATTACCACAGTCTATCTCAAGCCATGAAAGCGGTCGATCTTATCGTTGAGTTAGATAACGACTACCTGTTCATTGAAATTAAGGATTTTCATGCGCCAGATAATTACCGCTTTCAAACTGCCGTAGGTGATGAACAGAAGAAGGAAAGGCGTAGCCATTTCAATCATTTGCGCGAAGTACTCAAGTACAAATATCGCGATACTTGGCTCTATCGATGGGCAGAAAACAAGACTGATAAGCCCATCCGATATTTATGTTTATTGACGCTTGACAATGCTCAAATTTCAGTGTTAAACAAGGAATTGCGTCAGCAGTTACCCGTCGGCAACGCTGGATCACGCTGGAACCGTGAAATAGCCCGCTCTTGTGTTGTGGTTAATCTTGAACGATGGAATCGTAATTTTCCGAATTGGCCAGTTATTCAACTTAATGGGAGCACCTAAACTTTGTTGGACGCCAAAATCACGCCAAAGTCAAAATATCGGCTGTTGCACAGTCCTTTTCGTGCAACGCCATCTCAATTTCGCCGCTGCACCAAAAAGACGGTGCAACGGCCTACGACTACTTGGTTTCTTGTCTCACTAATAGAAATCCGATTTTTTTGTTCTGAATCAGAATTTCTTTATTCGCCAAAAATCCGTTGATTCCGCTAATCCGCTGTACTCAGATTAATGGTGGGTTTCGCTCTCGCTCTACCCACCCTACGCGACTTTTTAAATGAGGAAGCCGTTGCACGAAAATGACTTTGCCCACCTGACATCACTTAACCCAAACACAATATAACTACAAGGATTATTTATAAAAAAGGATAAAGAAAAATGCTAATAACCATTTGATTTATAATGTTTTTTTACCTATCCTTTCTTATAAATAATCCTTGTAGTTATTACTTGTCGTTATTAATTGAATAATAGCCATGTAGCCATGTAGGGTGGGCAAACAAAAAGACGTTTGCCCACCATTCCATTAATCATCAATATTGTGTTGGTGGGCAACAAAAAAACGTTGCCCACCCTACATGGCTACCCGCCTTAGATTCTTCAACCGTTTCTAAACGAGATACGCCGTTTTCTAGCCGGAACTGATACACTGAAGCGTCACTCACTGAGGCGACTACAAAAGGAGAATGGCTCGACACAAAAATCTGTGCATTGGGAAAGAGTTTTTGTACCACCGGCAATATTTTACGTTGCCACACAGGATGTAAGTGAATGTCAATTTCATCAAGAAATAAAATAAAACGACGTTCTAAAATACTACAATCATCAATCCAAGGAATTCTGTCCATACGCATAAATAGATCAGATATCCAACTGATTATTGATTTTAAACCATCCGGTAGAATCTCAAATTCCAAAGCGTCTCCGTTAATTTTGAGTTCGATCTTAAATTCTGGTTCGGTTTCTAATTCAAATTCAACTTTAAATCCAACAATTTCTGTAATAGCTGCTTCTATAAGTTGTATCGCTTTTTGATACTTTGCGGCTTTTTGGGGGTTATTTTTGACTTGTGCCAATGCGGCTTTTGCTTTATTATTGGCAACCCATTGCATCAAGATTAAAGAATCGGTGGAATTAAAAGAAAGGCTACCTTCAAAAGGGCTTTCGGTGATTTCTTTAATACCAACTAAATGATGAGATTTTAAGGAACGATTACCCGCGTAGGCAAAAACCGCCAACTGAAAAACATTTTTCTGGTAATGATGAATTAAGTCTTCATATTCCAGAGGCTGTGCTGATTGAGTGTAAAAAATACTGGGTAATGAAGACTTAGTCTCCTCAAAATACTTATAGCCTTGACTTTCCGTCTTTAATTCTACCCAAGTCGGATTCACATTTCTAAACCTTTTTAAGATCAATGCTCTGTCAGAAGTAAAAGCACCTGCCAAGGCATATAATAAAGTACTCTTCCCCGTTCCATTTTCTCCGGCAAAAATGTGAATTTCAGCTTTATCTGGTTGCTTACACGGCTGAAATTGTAAATCAAGGCGATCAAATACGCCAATATTTTCTAAATGAAGTTTTTCTATTCGCATCTTATCTCCTTGAAGGTGACTCAATCTCAAATTGTGGGTAATTTTTCTGGCGTCCAACGCTTCAGCTTTGGGTGTATTTTGGAGTCCAACGCTTCAGCTTTGGGTGTATTTTGGAGTCCAACGCTTCAGCTTTGGGTGTATTTTGGAGTCCAACGCTTCAGCTTTGGGTGTATTAATGACAAACACTACCCCCGCTTGCATTTCCACAGTCGCCGTGTTTCCAAGTTTTTCTCTTTTATTATCAATATGTTGTACAAAAACACCCCCAATTTGTCCGGCTTGTCCACCTGCCATAAGGGGGTACGCGCCGATGGAATAATTGGGATCAAAGTAATATTCTACCACTGTTCCCATATTGGTTAAAGAAGCCAGAGCCGCTTTAGAATTTTTGTAACGACTCAGGGCAACCACAAGGGATTGCCCCTACATCAGAAGATTTTCGTCCGTATTAATAAGAATGCGAATTAAGAGTTAAAATAGGAGTCCAACGCTTCAGCTTTGGGTGTTTTTTGTTTTTTGGACTGACAAAGCTAAAGCGTTTTCGAGGTATTAGTTTTTTTTCAAAAAACTAATACCTCGAACTCCATTTTTGAACCAATTTCAACTCTTAATTCGCATTAAGAATATTGTTGTAGGGGCAATCCTTTATGGTTGCCCTGAGTCGTTACGAATTTTTGAAGGATCAAAAAGCTAAAAAGGATGCCAAAGATGAAGAGGTTATGATTGAACTTTTGCCTTTGACAATAAAGCAGAAATCTTTTTACTCGTTCCCAAACTCTATTTTGGAACGCCTTCCACTGACAACAAACCTCTTTTAAAAACAGGGCAAATAATTTTAATTTTATTAATTATTAATAATTAATAAAATGGCCATTTTAAATTTTTTATCAATGAACCTTAAATTTTTTTATATCTGTCTTCGCCTTTAAAATAGCCTCAGTCCATTTTGATGATCAAAAAAATGTTAAAAAATGCTTGATTCTTTTCTTCGCAAAATGTTTTAAAATGATTTCATTGGGTCAAGTTTTAATTGGGTCAAACGTTTTAATTGAGTTATCAGATTGCACAGTCACTTGAAACATTCCCAAGTTTCAAGCGATGTTGGGTGGCAGCTTTTAGGGCTTGTTTCAGAAAGCCTGATGAGTTTGAATGACAATTTGTAAGGGTGCCGATGACCCGTTTTGGTCATTTCGGTAGGGTAAAATTGGTAATTCTTTGATTTAGTTAGGAATTAGCAATTTACTTTATTCTGAACCCAATTATTTCAACGTAGCAACAACCCGAAGATGATAAAAAAGATTGATTTCTGATGCGAAATAAAAAGAATTGATGACAGCTAAAAATAGATAATAAAAAATGGACACACTAACTCAAAAAGATCAAATAAAAGCTATCAGAGATAGCTTACCAAAGAAATTACGGTATCCAAAGAAAAAGCTCAGAGGTATTTGAAGGATTCCGGCATCGATGATTATGTTAAAAGAACCTTAAATACGCTCTCCAAAATTGATTCTAAATGGTAAACTGAGATGATTTATAAATACAGCACCCTTCCCTCCTTTGTCTTAGGATTCCATAGCTGTGACAAAAAAACAGGTTTAAAGATCATTAATGGCGAAGAACATTTAAAGCCAAGCACAAACGATTACGACTGGTTAGGACACGGTATCTATTTTTGGGAACAAAATCCTAATCGGGCACTGCAATATGCCGAGGAGGTGAAATCCGGCAAACAAAGAGCAAAAGGACTCATAAAAACCCCTTTTGTCATTGGAGCCATAATTGATTTGGGTCATTGTTTAAATCTCACCGAATCAAGTTCATTTGTTTTTTTGAGAGAAGCCTATAAAAGTTTGCGATTAACCTACGATAAATCTGGCATTGATCTGCCTAAAAATATTAAGGGTGCCCGTATGTTGGATTGTGCTGTCATAATGCATGTTCATAAACTTTGGGAATGACGTGGTTTTCCGAGTTATGATAGCGTGAGAGGCGCATTTCCAGAAGGTGATGCCATTTATGATGGTGCTATGATACAAGACAGAACTCACATCCAAATTTGCATCAGAAGCCACAAATCCATTCTGGGGTATTTTTTACCGTTACCAGCTAAGGATGCCAATCCTTATCTTTAGCTGGCTTATGTTTTTATGTTTGGTTTTATCTAGAAGAGGAAAATAGGGGACAGACCACCTTTTCTACAATTTATTGGTAACATTCTGTGAAAATAAATGTGGTCTGTCCCCTATTATTCATTTATTGCCCTTCCTGTGTTAAAATATAACTTAATTTAATAGTATAGTAGGGTGGATAAAGCTATGCTAAATCCACCTACAATTCCTACTCTGACAATTAAACGATGAAGTGATTGAGTATGCCTTATCAAACGGTTACATTCCAGGAAGCTTTAGAAGTGGTTGAATCACTGTCGGAATATCAACAAGAAAACCTATTAGATATTATTCGACATAGATTAATCGATCATAAACGACAATTACTGGTAGAAAGCATTAAAAAAGCTAAACAAGAATACGCTAGAGGAGAAGTCAGAAAAGGTCGTGTCGCTGATCTGATGAAGGAGGTTTCAAAATGAGAAGCCTTATTTGGGGTAAAACATTTGTAAGAGCTTTTAAACGGGTTATCAAAAAGTCTCCTCATTTCAGCCCTGACATTGAAGAAACTTTGGAACTATTAGCTGAAAACCCTTATGCACCTATTTTAGCGACTCATAAACTCAAGGGGAAATTATCAGGTTTATGGGCTTGTAGCGCAGGATATGATATGAGAATAATATTTGATTTTGTCAAAAGTGAAAACAAAACGGAGGAAGAGATTTTATTGCTTGGAATTGGAACACACGATGATGTTTATTAATATTATTGACTGGGAATTGTTCTAATCAGCGAGCGTAGGGTGGTAAAGCGAACGCTCCACCCACCATTTATTTGAATGAAAAGAATGAAAAGGTGGGTTTCGTACCTCTACCCACCCTACGTTCACTATTTTGACGGGGGATTGTTCTAATCAGGAGAGTTGGAATGCCCTAAATAATCGTTATAAACCTGACAGGTTTTGAAAACCTGTCAGGTTTTTTTTTGCCCTTCCTTAGATGTGTTAGAATATAATTTATTAGTCTAATGAACCTTATGGATAATCTTATGCAAGCCATTGAATTTAATTTTTATGTGAATTTATGGCAAAGACGAAGTCAATCCGATGTACTGGATTAAAGGGATGCTCAGGATTGCAAGGGTTAGAGGATATCTCATTATGGATAAAAAAATGATTTGGAGTGATATGAAAACAAAGTTTCCCGATGAATGGTTGCTTATTACTGACTTCGATTTAGATAAGTCAGGGCATCTGATTGCTGGCGTGGTTGAAAGACATTCCAGAAAAAAAGATGAAGTATATCAATTACCGGCATTAAATAAGCCAACTGCGTTTAGATATACAGGTGAATCCACTTTTTCTGGTTTGAGAGATCATGCAAGAAAACATAACATCTTATGATATTAACAAACATCATATCTATATAGATGTGATTGTAACAAATCCAAAAGGTCTCGTTTACAGTGTTGCGGGAATTTTAGATACGGGGGCTCCAAGAACAGAATTTTCGGATCATTTTTTGGTGCATAGTGGATTTCTTGAAACTCAAAGTGAAAAAGTCAGTTTGAAACCGGGTTTACAAACTCAAAAATATGGTAAAATAACATTACCATCAGTTACGATATGCCATCATCAAATAGATTTGTTTGAAGTTTTTGTTTCCCATTTTGAACCCTCTTGGGGGATTGATGCCTTAATTGGACTTGATTTTTTTCGTTGTTTTCGAGTCACCATTGATTATTCAAACGGGATTTTGTTGACAAAGCCGATAGCGTAAAAGGGGAAAAGCCAGGTATGCCGTTGCACAATGTCTTTTTATTGTGCAACAGCATAAGAGGTCAACCATAAGCCGTTGCACCGAAAAGAGGTTGCCCACCCGACTACATGACTGGGGATTGTTCTAATCAGGAAAGTTGGAATGCCCTAAATAGTCGTTATAAACCTGTCAGGTTTTTTTTTGCCCTTAGATGTGTTAAAACACAAGATGTGAAGCCAAACCTCAGAGGTTTTGGAAACCTCTGAGGTTTTTCAGTGATGCGCAAAACCTTAGAGGTTTTGGAAACCTCTGAGGTTTTTCAGTGATGCGCCAAACCTCAGAGGTTTTGGAAACATCTGAGGTTTTTCAATGACTTATCGCTACCATAATGTTGAATCAAACCTGACAGGTTTCCAAAACCGGTCAAGTTGTTGATATTATTTCATGCACGTTCCTTAGCTATTGGAGTTCAACGCTTTAGCTTTGGGAAAAAGAGAACCTCGTTCCCCATTTCTTGTTATTTTTCACCAATAGAAGTTAAAACTTTTTCTATCAATTGAGGAGCAACATATAAACCTGATGCAATGAGCCTTTTAAAAGCCGGTTTTGCCACTTCAAGCAAACCTTCTTTTTTCGCTTTGACTATTAAACCGAGAGAACCTATCAAAGGCAAATTTAAAACCGTTGCAGATTTACGAGCCTGTAAATCGTCTAGAATAACACCAGTTCCAGAATTTTCCATTGCTAAAGTGATAGCCTCACTTTCACCATCACCAAGATTCCAATTGGCTACTAAAGGTTGAATGCTTTCTATGCTTTGGCATTTAATTTTAGTCTTTTCGGATAACTGGAGTAACAATGGTTCAATAGCAGATTTCTGTGATATCTCCTGTATCACACCTTCGGGAATAAGCCAACATGATGCTAAGGGGCTTATCGTTGTCAAAAGTTCAGCTTTTCCTAACACAATAAGAGGAGAGGCATCAAATACCCAATTCCGTTTCATACCCAGCCTCCCGAAGCACTTCTTCTGCTGAATATTGAAAGGGGGATATATCAAATTGTCCTAATGCGATGATAAAATCTTCGCGGCAAAGTCCCGCTATTTCTGCGGCTTTTCCTTGAGAGACACTACCTCTTTCATACCATTTTACTGCGGCGGCAATTCGCAAACTTTGGGCAAATTCATCTGTCGTTTGTTTTAAGGCGGAAAATACGCCTATCGGTATTTCTATTTTTATCGTTTTACTTTTTTGGATTTCCATTTTTATACCTGATCAATTCAATGGTGAATGGTTCATAATTAGGGTATCTAAAAACGCCCCTTTTTTGCCTGTTTTTTTACCCATTTTTTAGCACATCAAAAAATGGATGAACCCCGCATTAATTCAGACTTTGTGAGCATATTTACTAAATACCAGAACGACATTCACTGTTCGATTATGTCAGCACTCAAACCGGTTATGGCGATTATCGTTTTCATATCAATACCCGATTTTTGCATCTCTTTAGCTACCTCCAACTTACCGTTGATTTGACCTTCTTCTCGCCCTTCTTGTAATCCTTCTTCTCGCCCTTGTTCTAGCCCTTGTTCTAGCCCTTTTTGTAATCCTTTATTAAGCGCCGTTTCAACGGCATCTTGCTCATTCACCATGGCCATCAGATACAAATCATAACGATGGCGTTCTTCGGAATTCATTTTCAACACATTTAATTTTTCACCGACACTTTCAAGGTTTTTCGCGTGACATTTAGGCGGTAAAGCGGCGTGTTTGAATAAGTAAATCCACTCATCCAAATCGGTTTCCATCTCATCGGCAAAACGCTCGACATTAATCAGGTAATATTCAGGAAAAATCTCTTGGCTTTTGAGTTGATCAAACTTTTTATCTGCTCGCTGTCGCCTAAAAACGAAGGGCTTATTATCGTGTAAACCCCGAAATTCCGTGTTGCCATAAAAAACATAATCTTCGCCCAGCCCTAAATTAAAATAAAGGATACTGATAGAAATGACTTTGCTAATCTCACGATAATCTTCACCCGCTTTCACATTATCAACAATGACTTTGGAAACACCAAACAAAATACGCTCCAAGTAAGCGGTGACATGACAATTTTGGATTTCGATAATCACGTATTGCTTTTTTTGATCTTGGATAAGAATATCAACGCGATTCAGTTTTTGATCAATATCAAGCACGTTGGATTCGCTTTCAAGTATCTCAATAATGGTCACGTCTTGACGAAGCACCGCACTTAAAAAGCCTTCCAAAATATCAAAGTTTGCTTTGTCGCGTAATAACGTTTTCATTGCCCAGTCAAAACGAATCAGTTTCGTTTCGGTACTCAGTTTTGTTTCAGTACTCATTTTTTTCTCCTTTTTTCACTTTTTATTCTGTACAAACAGTATAATAGCAGATTTTTTCACGAATACCACGAGCCTCTTGCAAAACGCTAAAAAATGCCTTTTTATATTAAAAAGCTAATAAAAACAAATGTTTGCATATTTACAAGCGGCTCATTATTAAAATGATAATTCATCTACATCAATACTTTAAGATGGGCGACGACACTCCTGCCCAGTGCATCTAATTCGTAGCCTCCTTCAAGGGTAGAAATAATGCGCCCTTCAGCATGTTTATTGGCTACTGCCAAAATTTCCTCTGTCACCCAGGTATAGTCTTTTTCATGCAAGCGCAGGTAAGAGATGTTATCTTGTTCGTGGGCATCAAAGCCGGCTGAGATAAATAGCATTTGGGGCGCAAATTGCTCTAAAGCAGGTAGCCAGAGCTTTGTAACAGCTTCACGGAATACATCTCCTGCGCTGTAAGCAGGTAATGGCACATTAATAATGTGGTCACTGTTCGTATCTGCACCAGAATAAGGATAAAAGGGGTGTTGAAAGGTGGAGCAGAGCATCACGCGGGGATCGTCCGTAAAAATCGCTTCTGTGCCATTGCCATGATGAACGTCAAAATCCAGAATGGCGACTCGTTCTAGTCCATATTTTTCAATGGCGTGTGCGACACCAACTGCGACATTATTGAAAAAGCAAAATCCCATGGCACGATCAGGTAGGGCATGATGTCCTGGGGGACGGATATTACAAAAAGCCACTTTATGTTGATTTGTTAAAACTAAGTCAGTGGCGTGAATAAGGGCACCAGCGGCGCGTAGGGCGGCTGGCAGACTTTGTGGAGTCTGCATGGTGTCAGGATCAAGATAAACAGATTCGTCTTGATCATTGAAATTGAGCACTTTGTCAATATATTGGACCTCATGCACCCGTGCTAGTTGTTCGCGTGTCGCTAAGGGTGCTTCATAATGATGTACAGAATCCATGAGGTGAGAGGCCCTCATTTGGTTTTCTATTGCATTGATTCTGCTTGGTCTTTCTGGATGTCCAGCACCCATTTCGTGTAATAGGCAGTCTGGATGATCAATATAGGCTATAGTAGGCATGATTATGGATTCTCCATGTCATCAGTTTTAGTTAATGAAATTCTCTGGAAAAAACCTGACAGGTTTGTGCAAGTTTACCCAGGGTAAAGCGAACGCTCCACCCACCATTTATTTGAATGAAAAGGTGGGTTTCGTACCTCTACCCACCCTACGTTCACTATTTAATGGGTTAATATTAAAGGGCATTTCTTGCCCAAGTTGTTCTAAATCGTACAGCCTAACCGTCGTACCGGGTTTGGCTTGTAAAATGCCGTTGAAAAGTGTTTCCAAATTGATCTTGTGATGAAAACGAACTAAGCTATACTTTTGAGTAATCAATTTCTCTCGCACCTTTTCTTGTTCGTCATCATAATAACGGTGGCAATAACCATTGCATTCTAAAACCAACATGAGTTTTGCGACGAAGAAATCCACCTTGTATGAACCAATCGGATAGTTGAAATGTAAATCAAAGCCATCAAAAACGTTGGACAGCACTTCTCGCCATTGAATTTCCAATGAAGTACTCGGTTTAGCGAAACTACCGATTTCTCCAAACACCTTTTTCTTGAGTTCGATGCCAACAATGCTATCCATTCCCAAAGCAATTTTGGTGACATCATCCAAGTGATAGCCATTCATCCGTGACGCTTTGCTACCAAAGGAACGAATGGTTGCCGAATCCAGTTTCAATGGCTCAATTTCGCCCTTATGTTTTCTAAGAAAACTATTGAGGGTACTTTCTGGCACATCAAGGAATTGGGTAATATCCTTTTTGATGGCAATGTCATCGGGGGCTGTGCAAGTAAAACCAAAGTCTTTGATGAGTTTAACCGCATCTATGTAGTTCTTTTGAGCGGTTTGTTGGATGTTGGGGGAGAGTCCGCAGGCTTGTTTGATTGCTACCTCTAATGCGGTTTGTACTAAAGATGATTGCAAAATGACACATCTTTTGCCGATGTGTTTTTGATTTTCTCTAAGGGCATCATGGGCAAGTGCTAAAGCATAACCACGAATAAAAGACTCAATAAAAGAAGTCTTGTAAACGGTAATGTTTCTACCTTTGTGTGGATTCTCTTTGGCTGTGACTTTTACGCTGTTAACCGCCACGCTCAAACCATTACCAATAAACGGTTTAAGCGTTTTTGTCGGCCAGTTAGCCGCCACGCTCTGTAAAGATTTATGATGTATTCCTAACAAATCCGCAGTTCCACGCTCACTCATCACCGCAGTATCGTCATCCAACACATAGCCATCACAAACAATGCCGGGTATCAACTCGACTTTTCCATAATAGACTGCTTTTCGTTCTGTCATAAAAATACCTCTCTGTAAATGTCTCTCTGAATTATTGGATGTGAGGTAGGCTGTCCAACTGGTCTTCCCTCTCCTCACCTTTCAAAGTTTATCAAATAATGGTTTGATTGACAAATTCACTATTCACTTAGTACAACGGATTGACGGAATAAACGGATTGATTCTGGTTAAAACGCTAAATTAAGCTCTGACTATTTAATGGGTTAATATTAAAGGGCATTTCTTGCCCGAGTTGTTCTAAATCGTATAATCTAACCGTCGTACCGGGTTTGGCTTGTAAAATGCCGTTGAAAAGTGTTTCCAAATTGATTTTGTGATGAAAACGAACTAAGCTATACTTTTGAGTAATCAATTTCTCTCGCACCTTTTCTTGTTCGTCATCATAATAGCGGTGGCAATAACCATTGCATTCTA
>JAGLHR010000458.1 GCA_023143415.1 Thiomargarita sp.
CTTATGCAATCGGGAAACGCTATAAAAACGCTAATGCAAAACCTCGCCTGAAAAAGGTTTGGGTAACGCCCTTGTCGCTCGCGATAGCTGCTGTGCTAAGTAGCCCTATCGTATCTGCTGACAATTACGATGTGACAGTGGCCAATGACACAGGCAGTGATGCTGTTGGAGGCACCCTGAGTTGGGCAATTCGACAAGCCAATGTCAACCCAGGAGCCGATACCATCACCCTGAAAACTGATGTCACCATCACGGGGGTAATGAAAAACCTGATTGATGGTACGCCCTCGGGCGGTGACCATGACGACGGTGGTGGCGATGTAACCATCCAAAGCGATGGCACGACTCGCACAGTAAATGGTGGTGGCAAATTCCGACCCTTTTTTATTAAATCAGGGACAGTGACGTTAAGTGATCTGATCGTCACGAATGGCAAAGCCCAAGGCGGCAGCGGCAGCGGCGGCGGTGCCGGATTGGGCGGGGCACTGTTTGTCTATGAGGGTAACGTCACGATTCAAAATGTGACTTTTAGCAATAATAAGGCGGTTGGGGGTAATGGCGGCTTCGGCGGCGGCGGCGGTATGTTTGGCAATGGTGGTGGTTTAGGCGGCGGCGGTTTGTTTGCCTCCAGCACTGATTATTATGGCGGTTATGGCGGTACAGGCAACTACGGCGGCTACGGCGGCCGCCGCGTCCGCGTCGGCTACTACTACAATGGCGGCGGCGGCGGATTCGGCGGCGGCGGATTCGGCGGCCACTACCCCTACATCATCCGCGCCGGCAACGGCGGATTCGGCGGCGGCGGCGGCAGCGTCTCCTACAAAGGATTCGGCGGCGGCGGCGGATTCGGCGGCGGCGGCGGCGGCTGCGGACGCAGCGTCGGCTTCATGTGCCGCGGCGGCGACGGCGGATTCGGCGGTGGCGGCGGCGGCATATTCGGCGACGGCGGATTCGGCGGCGGCAACAGCTTCGGCGGCAACAGCTTCGGCGGCAGCGGTGCCGGTTTTGGCGGTGCTATATTCGCCAAGAAGGGCACTGTCGAACTGTGCAATGTCGCCTTTACCGAGAACACTGCCATCCGTGGCACCAGTTATTATTATTATTATGGGGGCGAAGGCGAAGGCGAAGGGCGCGGTGGTGCTATCTTTATCTGCACGGCTAACGAAGGTGGGGACGAATGTAGTGCAGTGGTAAAGGATTGTGATAGTAATATCTTCACCAATAATTCGGCTTCAGATGGTGAAGATGACACCTTCGGGACACTTGTTAATAATAATTGTAGTAAACCATGTGTTCCCAACTTGGTGACGCTGAACGATTTTCAAGTCAATGATAAAACACTCAGTTGGCGTACTGCCATTGAGTTAGATAATGCGGGCTTTAACGTCTGGCGGCGTGTCTCTGGTGGCCTTTGGGAACAAATCAATGGGCTGATCCCAGCCATTGGTGAAGGTTCTACCTACACGTTTACTGATAGTTCGGGGGTGTCAGGTCAAGATTATGAGTATCGCCTAGAAGATATCGACATGTCTGGGAGTAGCACCTTCCACTATCCAGAAGGGACTGCACCGATTATTAGCCTCATCAGCCCGACGGATGGGGCTAGGTTAAATCCTGTCACGATACCAGTATTTCAATGGAATGCGACGGATTACGATAGCTTCCATTTCCAATATGCTTATCAGGGTTCGGGAATACAAACTTTCCCCATCGACAGTCCCGCGATGAGTTTCACGCCTTCAGCCGACTCATGGGCAAATTTTTTCATTCAGTTAGAAGAGGGTGAAACGGTATATTGGCGCGTCGAAGGGAAGTTTGAAGGTGAGGATAATTATAGCGACGTGCGCCAGTTTACGATTGAGTAAAACGGGAAAGAAACTTGGTTTCTCAGACGGGAAAGAAACCAAGTTTATTCAATAAACTTGGTTTCTAATTCGTACCTACATAATTAGGGTAGTCCAGTAGAAAGTACGGGGCTACCCTTTTTTTTATTCCCACCTATCAGTTGGAAGTGACTGCATTCTATGTCCAAAATACACCTAAACAAACGCATTATCTACGTGACAGGCTTACCCCGCGCCGGTTCTACCCTTTTATGCCAATTGCTATGGCACCACCCCGACATTGACAGCACTGGACACAGTTCGCCCTTATGCCCCGCCTTAAACGGGCTACGCGATCAACTCAGCGATAATGAGCTTTTACTGTCACAACTCGACGTTGATTTTGATATAGTTTATCAACGCTTGCTCAACGCTTTTCGTGGTTTCATCAACGGCTGGATTGCAGAAAGTGAATCAGCATGGGTGGTGGACAAAAATCGGGGCTGGTTAAATCAATTAGAAATGGTGTATCATCTTGATCCCGATTGTCGCATGTTAGTTTGTATTCGCGAGTTAGGACAGATTTATGGCTCAGTTGAGGCACAACATCAAAAAACTTTATTGCTTGATTTTCCAGATCATCTTGCCACTTTATCTCGCTACGCCCGTGCTGATAAGCTTTTTGGTAATGAAGGCGTGATTGGTACGCCCTTAAAAGCAATTGAAAGCCTAAAAGATATTGACAAGCGTTTACAAGATCGCTTGTATTATGTGGTATTTGAGCATTTTATGACGGAACCTGTGACGGTGATGCGTGAAATTTATAAATGGCTCAATTTGCCAGACGTGCCTTTTGATCCAAAGCAGCTCAAGGTGAAAGCGCATGAAAGTGATAGTTATTATCGCTTTAAATACCGACATAAAACTTATCCTGAGATTCAACCGCCGACTCGCCATTCGATACCGCCGCGGATTGAGGCAGAGCTTAAAAAGAATTTTGCTTGGTTTTATCGAACGTTTTATCCTGGGATTTGAGCGGTGATTGTTATAAACGAGTTTAGAAATCCGATTTTTTCCAAAAATCGGATTTCTTGATTCGCCAAAGTCACAAATCTCAAACCTTTTTTTGCCCTTAAATGTGTTAGTAGGTAGGGTAGGTAGAGCACAAACACCCCCTCGCGAATGTCAGACAAGGGGCATGGTTCGGCATTGCCAAAATCGGCGTACCCACAATTAAAATACTCAATAAAATCAATTATTTACGTGATAAAAGCACCCAACCCCACTTCCGTCATGCCGCCTTCCGCGCCCTAGACAAATCCCTCATCACCATCGAAGTTTACGGCACTCAAAAAGATGTCCAAGCCCTAAAAGACTGGCTACCAGAAGTAAGCGATAAAGCAGTAATAGACAGGATAAAATTTACATTAACAGAATTAGAATACCGACTAGAACAAGAATAATTTTGCAGATGATTGATGAATCGTGATAAATTTAAATAAAGGAACTTATTTTATGAATGTCAATACCCAAACCAGTGTTGCAGAAGCAACTATTAATATAAGAACAACTCATGAGATAAAAAATACATTGGCTCGTGCGGCAGCATTATATCACCAATCCATCACCTTTGCTTGAAGCGGCTTTTGAACAGGCTAAACGTGTATTGCAAGAGTATGAAACGATAACTTTATCCAATGTAGAACGTGATCGTTTTTTTGCTTTACTGGAAACCTCTGATGAACCCAATGACTTCCTTAAAGCCGCGATGAGTGAATATCTGGAGGCACAATGACTCTGGAATGGATGATTACGCCGCTTGACAAAAAACGTCATAATCGTGCAGATTTTGACTGGTGAATTACGATTACCATTTTGATCGTTTTTTACAGTATCACAATATGGCGATGGCTGAATTACAACGTCGTGCCAAAGATGACAAAATCAAACCCACGGTTTATACCATTGTGGTTTTAACCGCCTCGGATATCATGGAAGATAAAGACGGTGAAACCATTGAGGAAGATGTACTGATTTCCGATATTAATCCCCACAAGCCGAAGGTTTTGAGGTTGAAATCATTTCAAAAATGACGGGGCTTGATGTTGAAACGATTAGACAATCAATGGAGTTAGAGTCAATTTTGTAACGACTCAGGGCAACCGCAAGGGATTGCCCTTATAGATTATTGGATATTGTAGGCGGCACACCTTTCTAGTTATGCGCGTTCCTAATCCTTTATGCGTTTTAGCAATTCTTCCATTTGTTCTTGGGTAAGTTTTCCTTCTTGTAACATCAATTTGACCGCGCTTGTCACTTTGGCGGTCTTTTCTACTCGGCCTTTGGCTCGGCCTTCAGTTCGGCCTT
>JAGLHR010000459.1 GCA_023143415.1 Thiomargarita sp.
AATATTCTTATTCCGACTGACGAAAATATTCATCAGGCAATCCCTTGTGGTTGCCCTGATTATGTAGGGGCAATCCCTTGTGGTTGCCATGAGTACCAAAAACGAAAAAAAAACTCTGAGGTTTCCAAAACCTCAGAGGTTTGACTCCAAACATTTTTCTGAAAGTCTATCTAATGTTCGCCCTTATAAAAAACTATACCTCTTCTTCAGGTATCTCTTCTTCAAGTTCAGGCGGAGTGGTCTCTTCTGGAACAACTTCTGGAACAACTTCTTCAGGCGGAGTACTCTCTTCTGGAGTCGTCGTTTCAGGTGCAGCAGGTTTAGGCTTAGGCTTAGGCTTAGGCTTGGCTGGTTTAGGCTTGTTTGGGTTAGTGATCTCCACTACCTTCTTATCAGGTGCTAAATATCGGCCACCACTGCCAACCTGATTATAAATGAAAAGGGTGTAAATCTGAGATTTCGCCTCTTTATGCGTGTAAACCAAATCTTCAAAGTTATCAGCATAAGCGACAACGTGACTGCTTGTATCGACCAACTTGAAGGTCAGGTATTGATTAATGTCATTCAATTTTAGCCAGTTTTTGTTGTCCTTTTCCCGCAACGGTTTCATACCCGGTACCTTCAAGGTATCTTCAATATCCATCCAAACTTTATATTTGGCATATTCCCAAGTCCTGCCTGCAACCCCCGCACTCACCTTATTTTCACCATACTTCAAATCACCCATGGCTTGGCTGTTGGCATTAAAGGCTTTGAGTTTAAATGTCACACTCTCCCCAGGGGTGCTAGGAGAAACAGAAAGCTGATAGTCACCGGCAGTGAGAATTTTAATAGGCTTTGTAAACAGGCTTGCCCTAGACTTAATTTCCCCTTCAACATCAGTATTTGGACCAGTAAATTGGTAGGTTAAGTCTTGTTTCGCCCCACTGAGATCAAAAGACATTACATAACCCATATCAAGGTTAAAGTTAGCGACAAAAGGCGTACCCGCTGCGATGGTAAATCCGTATATTGCACCCGCATTTAATGGCGCACCTGGTGGCACAATAACTTCCTCACCTTTTTTGCCCGTTTGGGTTTCCAAATTGGCGAAAAATAACGGTTGTCGCGTTTCTCTCTCCTTACCATTGACATTGATTATCCTGGCAGGAACATCTTTCACCATCTGATATTCGTGAAAAACACCAATACCCTTATAAACAACGATACTGCTCATGTCGATGTCAAAACCAAAGGTTTCACGGTTAAAGATGTACTTCACCTTGACGGCATCTTCAGATGTGATACCAAGACCATTAAATCTGAAGCCATCAAGTACAATAGCATCCCCCTCCACAAGAGAGGGGTTGGTGGTATAAAAATCCACCGTATAGTCTTCAGCGTGAGTCACGCCGACTACTCCTATGAACAGGAGTCCAAAAAGTATTTTCTTCATAAGCATCTCCAAAGTTAAGTTATAGACGGATTTATTGTATAGCAATCTCATTTGACTTGCAAACATTTTTTGGATTAATGGTGAATGGTGAATGGTGAATGGTTAATGGTTAATGGTGAATGGTTAAGTAGCTGTGCATGATCAGAGATTTTATTCGCGGCTCATAAACCGAGTTTTTTGAAAAAACTTGATTCCAGGTTTGAGTTTTTTTTTCAAAAAAACTCAAACCTGGAATTCTAAATACCCGATGTTCATAATTCACCATTCACCATTAACCATTAATCATTAAATAGTAAGCAATTATTATGCAAATGACCTATATCATCATAACACATTGTTTTATAAAAATTTAATATTTAACTGATGAGATATTTTTTGCATTATGTAAATTAAAAATGACTTGCAATTTGCATTTTTAATGATCATTTTTATAAAAAGCCCTCTTTAGGAACGTGCCTAAAATCACTTCGACCACTTTAGGGCAACCACAAGGGATTGCCCCTACGAAACTTGATATGATGTAGGGGCAATCCTTTATGGTTGCCCTAGTTATTTCATGCACGTTCTTTACCAAAAAAAACTGAATATTGAATCTATTACTGACTTTTCATCATCTATTGAAGAGTTTTCATCTATTGAATTTTCATCATCACGATAAAGTACAGTTACTGCTGTTCCTTCCGCAACAATGCTGCCAGACACATTTCTACCATTGCCAGCTAAAGGATCGGATTTTTCCATCGCAACCCCATAAGTACCTTTGGGTAGCGAATAAGTATAGTTTTCGCCGGCGTTATAGATTACGATAATCTCTTTCCAATCATCACCACTGGCAGCGGCATTGATATGATTGACAATCACGCCCTTTCTAGGTTGATAAGTTGTTACGTTTTCGTTAATTGCTTCCCAACTGTTCAAGCGAAAGCCGGGATGTGCCCGACGCATGGCGATCACATTTTTGTAGTATTCAAACAGATTTTCGTTATCAAACTTCCACTGCCAACGGATTTTATTAATCTCATCTGGTGCATTATAACTATTGTGATTCCCCTGTTTATCTCTCATCATTTCCACGCCCCCATGCAGGAATGGAATACCTTGAGAAGTGAGAATGATACCATTAGCAAACTTTTGGATGCGTTCCAAATAATCTGTATTAGCCACCTGATTGTTCAGTTGAGCCACTGCTAAAATCTTATCGCGTAACGTTAAGTTATCGTGAGCAGACACATAGTTAATACTTTGCTCTGGATTAGCTGCAAACATCTGTGCCCACAGTTCAATGGGTAGATGAGGAACATTATTGGCGCGAATACTGCCCCGACTGCCAACGGCTATTTGCGATTCATAGCCTTGGTTAAAAATAAAGCCGCCGCCCAAACCATTATCATTTTGCCCTTTGAGGGCTTCACGAAATTTAGGATTGAATACACTGACATGGGCATCAGCTATTCTGGCGATGGTGCCAAGACGCACTCGGTTAGCTTCAAGTGGATCAGCCGTAAAACCGTTCCAAGGTTCACCGTACAATAACAGATTTCGTTCAGGAAACTGTGCATTCAAGTATTTGCCCCATTCACCGACGACGGCATAATCAAAAATACCCAGCAAGTCAAAACGAAAACCATCAATATGATACTCTCGCGCCCAAAATTCTAAGGAATCTCGGATCAGTCGGCTAACCATTGGTACAGAAGCGTTTACGGAATTACCTGTTCCTGATAAATCGGTTTCTGTGAAATATTTTTGAGTGATACGACTAAAGGTACTTTCGCCGCCAATCCCAAAAACAGCAGTATGATTATAAACAACGTCCATGATTACACGGATTCCCGCTTTATGAAACGCATTGATCATGGTTTTAAGTTCACGTATCCGTTCAACGTAATCCGTCTGCTGTGAGTAACTTTCTTCTGGCACATTGAAATTTTCTGGATCATAACCCCAATTGTAGCAGTCAGCTTGGTTATTAAGATATTTAGCCGAACAGGATGCAAAATCGAAAAAGGGCAATATCTGAACATGAGTGATGCCCAATTCAATCAAATGATCAAGTCCTGTCGCTTTGCCCTGATAAGTTGTACCAGTTTGAACCATCCCTAAATACTTACCCCGTTTGTCAGCATCCACACCAGAATTTTCATCAATGGTAAAATCGCGGATATGTATTTCATAAATCACGGCATCCTCCCGTTTCAGCAAGGGGGGATGTGGTACCCAACCACCAATGGGTTCAGTTAATGACATATCCATCACAATATTATTGTCAGTCGCGGGCTTAACCATGACTCCGTAAGGATCACGCGCTACTTTACCATTGATAATAAAGTGATAAGGTTTAAGATGATGATAGCCTGATACAGTGACAGCATAAACTTGAGTGTAGCCATTCGCCTCGGGTATTTGTTCCATTCGATAAATTTGCCCATCCAGCCAAAGTTGTATATTGCTGGTATCGGGTGACCAAATGGAGAAAATGGTATTTTCGACACGATAATCTGCGCCAAGTCTTGAGATACTTTGCGTTTGAGTCGGCTTATTCGCCAGTGGAAACATGATCACGGGTTCATTATGATTGCGTTTAAACACGTTCACGTAACCGCATTTTCCAAAATGGTTTTTTGACGAATAAGGTGTATTGGATTGTTTAATATCTCCTTCCCACTGAGTGCCATTAGAAATATAAGATTTCAATTCAAACCAGCCATCAACTGTTTTAGAGCAGTCCATTTCGACATCAAGCATCCAATAATTAGGACCATACTTATTCAGAGGCTCTTCACCAAAGCCATGTTCTGCAACTGTTCTTTTTTCCTCATCCCAATCATCTGGCCATTTATCTATTGTCCAATCTAACGGCGTTCCAGACGTACATTTTTCATCATGCCAGTCCAAATGAGTCTCACCGATTTTCAAAGTGCGAGTGCTTGGGTTCTTCAAATTCAAGTGGCGTATGGGAATAGCACAATTGTCGTTTGATTCTGAACAATCTCTATTGAGTTCACGATTAGCATAATCGTGATCAATACCACCACGAATGAACATATTTTGTCCAGGAACGGTTTTTCCATAAATCAGCATGACTGTACGTTTCCAATCATCATCGTCATTTATAGTCGCCTTGAATTCAATATGTATTGCCGTTACCGTAAAGGGTTCAACCCGTAAATACGCGGTGCCATCCTGATTAACCGTGATGGTTGTTCCTGTACATTGCTTATTGACAACCTCACTATCCAAGATGTTGCAGTAATTTCCTGCTGGCAAACCTGTTTGAAATGTCTGCTCAAGGGGAAATGATTCTTGGTTAATTACTACAAAACCTTTATTATTTCTACTAAAAGAAATTTGCTTGTTACCGTTATCCCACCAGTGATCAAGCCAGGATGTTTGATTAGGTAAATTTTCTTTAGGCATAATGGTTAATGGTTAATGGTTAATGGTGAATGGTTAATGGTGAATGGTTAATGGTGAATGGTTAATGGTAAATGATTCAATTCATTTATAATTCGAGGCTAAAGTTTTTTCTTTAAAAAAACGGTAACTACTCAGCCTCCTCGTTCCCAAGCTCCAGCTCTCATCGTTAGTCATAACTTTTTAAGTGTTTGATTTAAATGAATTTTTCGTATAACCAAATGGTGGGTTTCGTTTCAC
>JAGLHR010000046.1 GCA_023143415.1 Thiomargarita sp.
AATATTCTTATTTCGACTGACGAAAATATTCTTAATGTAGGGGCAATCCCTTGTGGTTGCCCTGAATCGTTACGAATTTCATCAACTAAAACCCCATTGTTTAAATTGTTCCTGAAAATCACGATCTTTCTTGAAAACCAAGTAGAATAAATATTCAGGTGCTAAATCTAATTCATAAAACCATATAACAGTACAATGATCTACCTTGAAATTTTTAAAATGAGATTTTTCTTTTAGAAAAAACTCTTCTCTTGTCATCAAATATAGTTCTTTCAAGATTGGCAATACCTTCCATGCCATTGTTGAATATAAGGTAGATATTATAACCTCCCGCATATTTGGCTTCATTTATACATAACATAAGTATTTATGCGAATTAAGAGTGAAAATAGGAGTTCGAGGTATTAGTTTTTTTGAAAAAAAAACTAATACCTCGAAAACGCTTCAGCTTTGGGCGTTTTTTGGACGGACAAAGTTGATGTTACCAAATCACAAAGCTAAAGCGTTGTACTCCATATTGATTTTTCTCATAGAAAAGAAATCAAGTTTCCTGAAGAAAATTGGTTTCTCAAAATTGACTTTATCACAGAAAATTGATTTTTCTCATGGCGAAAAAATTTCTTGACAAACCTAATTTCATTTCATAATATGTGGTTTTTCAATAATTCATTAATGGAGAGTCATCCATAACAAAGCCGTCATAAAAGGTTGGATGTACCCCAATGCCCAGATGATCGAAATCGAAACCATTACTGTTGAAGGAGTCACATCTGAAGAAATCGCCAAAGCCGCTTGGAATGAAGATCAAGAAGTGGCTAAACAACTCCTGAAGCGCAAAGTTGGACAACCCCCTGAAATTGAAAACGCTAAGCACTAACGGTTGACACATAGGAAATAGATTCAATGTCAAAGTTCACGAAAGCATGGTTCATCGCTATAGTCTTATGTTTCTGGACAACACAAATCTATGCCGTGAAAGTGGGAGAACAAGCACCCAATTTTTCCACAACCATTAAGTTAAGCCTTGGAGTCCAAA
>JAGLHR010000460.1 GCA_023143415.1 Thiomargarita sp.
GACTCCAATTTCCTAGGTAATCACAGAAGGCTTGTCGTACCCTGTGTATTTTTTAATCCCAGCGATTTCATCAGCCAATTTAATTAAATCTGCCAGTGCATCTTGAGCGTCTAAGTGATGTTTAGCAATGTCTTCTTCATAATATTCCAAATAGACGCGCAAAGTGGCCCCCTCTGTGCCTGTGCCAGAGAGACGATAAATAATCCGCGAGCCATCTTGAAAACCAATCCGCATCCCCTGATTTTGACTAATACTGTGATCAACAGGATCGATATAGCTGAAATCATCGCAATATTCAACGATGCGTGAGCCGAATTGTTTGCCTGGCAAGTCACTGAAAGTGCTATACAAATTTTCCATTAACAACTCGGCGGCTTCTTTATTCACGCCTTCATAATCATGTCGGGAGTAGAAATTACGCCCAAACTTTGCCCAATGTTCACGCACAATGGTTTCCACAGATTGTTGGCGTGCCGCTAAAATATTTAACCAAAAAAGGACAGCCCAAAGTCCATCTTTTTCCCGCAGATGGTTAGAGCCTGTCCCAAAACTTTCTTCACCACAGAGGGTAACTTTACCCGCATCCAACAGATGACCAAAAAATTTCCACCCCGTCGGGGTTTCATAGTAATCAATGTCAAGCGCGTCGGCAACGTGATCAGCAGCTTCACTCGTTGGCATGGAGCGAGCTATGCCAGCTAAACCATCTTTATAAGCAGGAATGAGTGTTGCATTAGCGGCTAATATAGCGAGACTGTCTGAGGGCGTGACAAAAAAACGTTGCCCTAAAATCATATTGCGATCTCCGTCACCGTCGGAAGCCGCACCAAATTGCGGTGCATTGTCACCAAACATGATATCAACTAAATCATGAGCGGAAACCAAATTAGGATCAGGATGTCCGCCCCCAAAATCTATCAAAGGGATTCCATTCATTACCGTACCTTGAGGCGCACCGAGTTTTTCCTCCAAAATGAGGGTTGCATAAGGCCCTGTAATGGCGTGCATCGCGTCAAAACGCATGGTAAATCCCGATTGAAAAAGAGCTTTTATGCTTTCAAAATCAAAGAGTTGCTCCATAAGGGCGGCATAATCAGCAACGGGATCAATGATTTCGACTTTCATGTCTCCCACAACTGTTTCACCTAATTGCTCTAAATCAACATCAGCAGTTTCAATAATATGATATTCATTGATTTTTTGGGAAGAGGCATAAATCGCCTCCGTGATTTTTTCAGGCGCGGGACCACCATTACTGATATTGTACTTAATCCCAAAATCGCCATCAGGTCCGCCGGGATTATGGCTTGCAGAGAGAATAATGCCACCAAAGGCATGATATTTGCGGATAATAGCCGAAACGGCGGGGGTAGAAAGTCTTCCTTTCTGCCCAACCAATGCTTGCCCAAAACCATTAGCCGCCGCCATTTTTAAAATCGTTTGGATGGCGATTTGATTATAATAGCGTCCATCACCGCCGATGACGATGGTTTTGCCTTTAAAATTCTCCAATGAATCAACAATGGATTGGACAAAATTCTCAAGATAATGCGGCTGCTTAAATATGCTGACTTTTTTACGCAAGCCAGATGTTCCCGGTTTTTGTCTTTTAAAAGGAGTGGTAGAAATCGTTTGAATATTCATAAATTCAGTTATCAGTTAAAGTTTTTTCAAAATGTATAACACCCAATATCCTAATATAACTCATTATGGCGGTTTAAGATACCAAATCAATTTTAATCCAAACCGTTCCTTATGGTTAGACTTTCAAACCATTTTTCGCTATTTATACCAAACGCTTTTTATTCTGTTATTTCCTCTTGCCTAAGTATCAACTGCTCAAGGTATTGAGCAATGCCAGTATTCCTTACGCTCTCAACCTCAAAAACGATATCCAATGGCAAAATGTCACCGTTCCTGAAACACTAAGTCGTAATAGCGAACAAGAATGGCGATATGCTTTAGAATATAGAATACTTGATAAAAAAGGTGATGTATTAATGAAAAATATTTATCATCATTGCACTCGTATAACAGTTTATAAGAATAAGGAAACTCAGGAAGGACAACTTTCGGCATATTATACTGATCCTAATCAGCAACCGACAGACGGACGCAATATGCTAATTAACTTGAGCGATTTCCCAGAAGCCGCCTTGTTACAATTCCGTATTCATTCAGAACCAAAGTCAACCGATCCGGGTGTCATTAATGTTGCCATTCGCGTTTATTGGCTGGAAACCGTAAAAGAATATAAACTGGCTATGGCATCGCCTAAATCAGGTCGAGAAAAAAACGTTGGCACAAGGAAGTATCTATGATTATCCGTTATTAAATGAACAAGAAAAACTGAATTTATTGAGACAAAAATGGACACCCATTGGCCTTTTGGGCGTTGTTGGTGAGGCATATTAGTACCGATCTTTTTATATTCGCAGAGAAATAATAAAAAGTAAGTCTGTTCATCCAGAAATACCCAATTATGGTGTATTCGTTGATGCGCTGCACTGGAAAATTTTCACATTATTGGCACCAAAGAATCAAGTGCGTTTAACGTTTAAAAAAGCCCTTCCCATTTTAGGGCAAAGCCCAATCACTTCACCCGTGCTCATTCATATTAACTGATGTTACGCAGGGTGCTTCCAA
>JAGLHR010000461.1 GCA_023143415.1 Thiomargarita sp.
TAAATTATGTCTATTGCAGCCCTTACTTATATAAACAAAACGAACACACGCTATTTTAGAAAATAAAAAAAGCCTTTTATTATAACATACCAAATCCTCAAAAGTACCTTTTCATTTGCGAACATCTATAGCTAGTAGAATAACAGAAATATTGAGATTGAAATTAAAGCATTATGAGAAAGGAATACTATTATGAGAATAGCTTTAGGCATAGAATATGCAGGAAGTGATTTTTTTGGTTGGCAAATCCAACCCCATGCCCGTAGTGTACAAGGTTGTGTAGAGGCTGCTTTATCCAAGGTCGCTAATCATCCTGTCACTGTCGTTTGTGCAGGGCGTACTGATACTGGTGTACATGCGTTAGGACAAGTCGTACATGCTGATGTAACTGCACAACGTACAACGCGCTCATGGTGCTTGGGTACCAATGCCAATTTGCCTCAAGATATTAGTATATTGTGGACAAAAGAGGTTGATGAGCATTTTCATGCCCGTTTTTCAGCACAGGTTCGCCATTATCGTTACGTGATTTTAAATCGCCTAAGCCGCCCAGCTTTATTAGCTAAAAGAGTCACTTGGGAATATAGGCGGTCCTTAGACATTGGGCGAATGCAAGCCGCGAGTCATTATTTATTAGGCACTCATGATTTTTCCTCATATCGCGCCACAGCATGTCAAGCAAAAAGTCCTGTACGCACTATATTGCGCTTAATTGTTTATAAAAGTAGCGAAAAAGTGATTATAGAGATTTCAGCGAATGCTTTTTTACATCACATGGTACGCAATATTGCGGGTGTCTTGATGACGATAGGCAGTGGTGAGCAGCCACCTGAATGGGCGCGTACTGTTTTAGAGGCGCGTGATAGAAAAGCAGGGGATATAACGGCATCCGCAGCAGGGCTCTATTTTTGTCATGTTGATTATCCTGCGCCCTATATTTTTCCAAAAGCAAATTGCCTTGATGGAATGGTGAATGGTGAATGATGAATGATGAATGGTGAATGATGAACCTATCCGGCCCTATTCGTTTTTGAGCTTAGAAATCCGATTTTTGGAAAAATCGGATTTCTTAAACTCGATCATCAAGTTTTTTCGT
>JAGLHR010000462.1 GCA_023143415.1 Thiomargarita sp.
AGTGGTTACAATGTCGCGGAAAATATTTATTTACGACATGAATTCAATGACTTATGTGGTTTTCTGGAAACGGAAATTGTGGAGACTTTGAATCAAGTGGCGAAAGAATGTGATTTAACCGAACATCAAGTTCAGCAAGCCTTGCAGCTCATGCGACGTTTTTATAATGGCTACTGTTTTAGCCAAAAATCCAAGAAATTGATTTATAATCCGACTTTAGCCCTTTATTTTATCAAAATCTTCCAGCAAGACTGCGAATTTCCAAACGAAATGTTGGATGAGAATTTGGCGATGGATAGAGGGAAACTCACTTATATTTCTGAATTGCCCAAGGGCGAACAGGTGATTGTTCAAGCGATTAATAATGAACCGTTAACTCTGACACGATTGGCGAATCGGTTTGGCGTAGAGGATATGCTTTCAACCGTTAAGGATACTCGGTTTATGATTTCATTGCTCTATTATTTTGGGATTTTGACTTTAAATGGAAAAACGGAATTAGGAGAATTTTGTTTTAAAATTCCCAATTTAGTGGTACGAAGTCTCTATGTCGAACGTCTCTTTGATCGGCTTTTACCCCAAGAAGAACATGAAGACGTTCAACTCATGGCAAAACGTTTTTATCAAACCGGCGATTTACAACCGATTTGTGATTTTATGGAACAACGTTATTTTGAGGTGTTTGACAATCGTGATTACAAGACGGCAAATGAATTAACGATTAAAACGGCTTTTTTAACCGCGCTTTTTGATGATGTTTGGTATATAATGGATTCAGAAATGCCCTCTCGACGGCGATATACTGATTTAACGATGATACTTCGCCCAGACTTTCGTCACTTGCCACTACGCAATTTTCTTTTTGAATTCAAGCATTTAAAATTATCGGATGTCAAATTGAGCGGTGCAGAAGTGAAAAAGTTGAGCCTGACAGAATTGGAAGCCCTTGAACCTGTTAAGGAAAAAAAGGCGGAAGCGGAGAAGCAATTGCTGGATTATCAAACCGATTTGGAATCAAGATATGGTGAGGCGTTAAAATTACAACTCATAAGTGTTGTGACGGTGGGATTTGAACGGGTTTTGTGGGAAACGGTGGTGTGAATGTTGAATCAGACCTGACAGGTTTCCAAAACCTGTCAGGTCTAGTTGGAGAGTTTTTCTGGTTCCCAAACAGAGTTTGGGAACGAGAGAATACCAAAGCACATCAAGTCGCAACTATTCTCGCACGATACAAATTCACATCAACAACATCAATACATTTTGGCACATCTAACAATCCCTCTAAGAACTCATTCAGTTTCTCCACTTCTGGCAATGGTTGTTGGATAACATCTTGATATTTAACATAAATGACATCAATGTTGTTCTGCTTTCTCAACCAAACTTGAATCCGATGCAATTGTTGTTGAAAAGTTTGGGCTAATTTGTCACTATCAGATTTGGTTTTATCCAACATCGTTTGCTGGGATTGCAAAACTTCGTGTATCTCTCGCTGCATAAAAATAATCCGATAATGATAACCTTTATCCAACGCCGGTAAAAGTTGAGCGATCACTTTGATGACTTTACCTTGCGCCAAGGCTAAACAACTTTTATCTTTGCCTAAATTCTTGATGGCTTCCAACTCAAAATAACCTTTGGGATTATGTTCATCCGCAACCCGTTTTGTATCCGTCAGTAATTCCATGTCACCGGCTTGCAATATCTGCATCATCATTGAAGTTCCGGAACGGGGTAATCCAGAGACGATGGTAATGATTTTTTCTGGCTTGACTCCAATGAGCTTTTTAGAAGCCGTTTTTTCAAGAGTCACCTCTAAAGTCGTTTCTTTCTCAATGGCTTGAACAGATGAGTGAGTGGGTACTTCCACAATCTTATCAATCATTTGCTGATGTTGTGCCGCTTTCAGGGCTTCATTCAGATGACGCTGATAAAGTTCGACTAATCTCTTATGAGCCTTTTTCAATCCGGGGGCTTGCGTTACTGCAACTTCCCACGATTGGGCAGCCATTTCAAATCTGCCCAAGCGATAAAAAGCGTTACCTAAAAAATAATGGGCATTGGGATTGTGATAAATTCGTCCTACTGAATCCATTAAAGTTTCGGCGGCATCATTAAATTGGCGCATTTGCAAGTAAACTCGCCCTAAACCATATAATGCGGCGGCACTATCCGGGTTGATTTCTAGCCCTTGAAAAAAGGCTTCTTCAGCATCTTGTAATTGCTGCATTTTCAAGTAACTATGCCCAATGCTAATGTGCAAATCGGGTAAACGTGGACTGGCGGTTTGAGCCGTTTGAAAATGCGCCAAAGCCTGTTCTGGATTTTCTTCCGCTAAACATAAATTGCCTTGCAAGAGTTCCAATGTTGGGCGATTATTTTTCCGAATCCGTTCTAGCAAAATGGTATCATCCGGCAACTCTGGAATTTCTTGAGGCTTTTCAGTCACTTCATCCGTTTTTTCCTCACTGGCTTTCTCCTTCTCTAATTTCTCCTTATCGGCTTTCTCCTTCGCCGCTTTCTGTTTAGCAAAATTCTCTTTAATCTCTTGCACCTGAGTTTGTTCCGACAAAGCAATCGTTTCATCAGTAACACGCCGTGCTTCAGCAATCCGTTCCAAGTTAAGGTAAACATTAGCCAAACGTAACCCAAACCGACTTTGATCGGGATATTTCGCAAATAATTCTTCTAACAAGAGCAGGGCATTGGCATAATCATTTTTACTCAAATACACCCTTGCGAGATAATACTTTGATTCTCTGGCATTGTTTTCAACTGTCTTCTGGACATTATCGCCGGGCGGTTCAATATAACCCAAAGCCACCAATTGATCTAAAGCCTCCTGCTCCATCCACGGGTCCTGTTCAGCATCGACATCGTGCATTCCACAATCACCGGGAACCGCTTCCCAAGAATCTATCACTTTTAATTCTGGTGCTTGTTTAAAAGCCTGTAATAACGGGCGACCATCCATATCGCGTGCTGTCGGTAAATCAAACAAAGTGAGAACCGTTGGCGTAATATCCAATAAGGTCGAACCATAAATGAGCTGGTCTTGTTTTATATTCGGCCCTCGCATGGCAATCATGCCATAAGGGCTATGCTCGGCGGCGGGTCCCGCGGGTTCTTTAGGCAATTGGAGCGGACGTAAATGATCGGGATGAAAGCCATGATCGGAGCAAATAATCACCGTCGTCTCATCGCCTGCGAGTTGTAACAAACGGTCTAACATCATGTCATGAAAACGATAACCGCCTTCAACAACTCCATTATAAAAATCATACAAATTCCGCGGAATGCCCTCACGATAGGGCGGATGAAATTTCATAAAGCCATGACAATAATGGTCAATGGCATCATAATAAACGGCTAAAAAATCCCATTCTTGATTTTCCATAATCCAAGTTGCGGCAGCGTGCATGGAACTCGCTTCGGCAGTGATTTTGGCGACGGAACGCAAGCGTTGATCTTTTGTCTGGTCAATTTTCTCTAAATCCGGTACAAAAGGGGCAATATGACTGGCTGTGAGTTCATCTGGATGAACACGCAATTCTGCAAAAATCTCTGCTAATTCAGTGGAATGCACGGTACCCGGTGCCATTTTCCATTCCTCATTTAATGCACCCGTCGCGTGATGATAGAAATTAGAAATACACACGCCATTAATCGGATCCGCTGGATGACTTGGCCACCAACCGATAACATGGCTCTTATAACCCTCTTGCATCAGAATATTCCAAACGGCTTTCACCTTACGCGACGTTGAAAGAACCGGCTGAATGCCTGAACCATCAGCACGCGGTTGGGTAAATCCCATCACTCCATGTTTATCTGCTGTTTTACCTGTTCCGATGGAAGTCCACATAATCTGTGATAAAGGGGGATCAAGCGTGGCTAAATTTCCCATGACTCCTTCACTGATAAATTGTTTCAGGGTTGGCATTTTGCCCGCATCTATCAAAGGGTGCATCACCTTCCAATCAGCAGCATCCCAGCCAATCAGTAAGACTTTTTTCTTAGCCATTTTTTTCTTCCTCAGTTTCTTTTCGTGGTTTGCTCTCCCAATGCGAAGGTTCGCCAGCTTCTTGACGAGCTTGCCGCCATGCTTTAATGCCGACTGCCCCCAAAGAGAGTAAACCCAACATGCCTTCTGGCGGTACATCCATCTTTTCGCCGTCTGGCGAGATTAATTTAAGTTTGTCTGATGTATTCATTGAATTATACTGATTTTATCTTCTATAAATTATTGATTTAAATCATTTTCCATTGTTAGAATCAGAATTT
>JAGLHR010000463.1 GCA_023143415.1 Thiomargarita sp.
AGACGGACAAAAATCTTCTGATGTAGGGGCAATCCCTTGTGGTTGCCCTTTTGCCCCTACATTTCCGATCCGAAAACCGCGCGGAGTATATTTGATTACTTTTGTTGTTTCACGATTAAATACGAGTACAACGAATTAGCGAAAGAATTTTCCCTTATCGTTATAGAGAATAAGATGAAAAAAGACTTCCTACAAGGTGATATGTTTGGCTCTCTTTTGCCAGAGCTAACCAATGAAGACACCCCTTTGTTCTCAAAAGAGTATAGAGAACAACAAGAATTTATTGATAAACCCATAGATTATGTCAGTCGAAAGGCGATAGAATTACATCCTCTCGACTTTCTGAGTTTTTTTGCGGATTTTAAAAATCTATCAGCGGAGGAACTCAAAAAAGTCAAAATACTGGATGCGAATAGAACGTTAGAAGCCTATCTCAAAAAAGAAGCAGATTCTTTGACGCTACTGATTGAGACGGATATTGACAAACTGAGAGACACTGTCTTTCATATTGAAGTACAAACGTCTTATGATGAAACGATAGATGAGAGGATTTTGATCTACAATGTGTTGATCAAAAACAAAACCAAAAGGGCTAAAGTAAAAACTTTGTTGATCAATCTGGATCAAAATCCTAACTGCAAGCTGCTAGGAAAACATGATTTTGGCACCGTCAAAATCCAATACGAAGTCAAGAATTTATGGGAGCAAAGTTATCAGGAAATCAAAGAAAAAGGATTGATTGGACTGTTACCTTTTACCCCATATTTAGCCGGAGGAAAACAACCAGAAATTTTGGAAGCATCGGAAATCATCAAGGAGAAGATTCCCGAATCTCAAGAACAAGCCGAAATGCTGTTTTTACTTGCTATCCTAGCAGGAAGAAAGTATAATACAGCGGGTTTTAAACTACTTTCGCCATCAACTATTATGAACGTAGAATCACTTAGAAATGATCCAACTGCCAAGGAACTGATTCACATTTTGTTCCCAGATGAAATCGCTGAAGCGAGAGCTGAAGCCAAAACTTTGGGTGAAGCCAGGGGAATAGAAAAAGGCGTTAAAATAGCGACAGAAGATTTTATGCGTCGCTTAACTAATGTACTCAGTGAGGAACAAATTCAGAAACTCAAAGGGGATGTAGGCATGGCACCTACGCGATAATGCTATTAAGTTGGGCGAACACGCAGGTTCGCCCCTACAATAAGGTTCGTTAAGTTTTATTCGTTTATTTCGCCAATTCGTTGTACTCCAGACAGAAAAATTGAGGAGAATAAAATGACAAAATTGACAATAACGCTACTGGCGATTTAAAGTAGGGTGGGTAGAGCGAACGCGAAACCCACCATTTATTTTCATCATAAGAAAAGGTGGGTTTCGTACCTCTACCCACCCTACGTTCTACGTTCACTATATCAATAATGATAAAATTAAACACTCATATAATGCTATGTATAATCAGTAATTTAAGTAAAATCAATTCATTTTTACCTTATCAAATCATGCTAGAAGGTGAAACCAATGATTGAGGAAAAAAATGACATAAATTTGGCGTTTCAATCTTTATGAACAGTAAACACTACAAAACATTAGAAGCAATATTTTCAGAACCTGTTTCAAAATCAATGCAGTGGTCACGTATTGAATCGTTGTTTGTGGCATTGGGTGCTGAGATTATTGAAGGCGATGGCTCTCGGGTACGTTTTGTACTAAATGAAGTGGTTGGTAGTTTCCATCGCCCGCATCCCTATAAGGAAGCTAAACCGTATCAAGTACGTGATGCGCGTCATTTTTTGGAAAAAGCGGGAGTCACACCATGAATAATACAATGAGTTATAAAGGTTATACCGCCCAGATTGAATATAGTTCCGAAGACGAGTGCTTTGTTGGGCATCTTGCTGATATTCGTGATATTGTTGGTTTTCACGGCGATTCGGTTAATCAATTGCGCCAGAGTTTTGAAGAAGCGGTCAATGATTACCTCAAAACTTGTGAAAAAATAGGTAAAGCACCACAGCAACTTTATTTAGGTGATCTAATCTTGCAAATACCACCTCAAGTTCACGCTGCCATTGCCAACGCCGCTGAAATAAGTGGAAAGAGTCTTAATCAGTGGGCGACTGAAACATTGAATCAAGCAGCGTGAAAAGAAAATCTGAACATTGGTTTAAAGGATTCGCGTATGAATAGCATGTCTAAGTCAAATTAAAGTAGGGTGGGTAGAGCGAACGCGAAACCCACCATTTATTTTCATCATAAGAAAAGGTGGGTTTCGTACCTCTACCCACCCTACGTTCTACTGAAGCGTTGGACTCCAAAAATACCCAAAGCTGAAGCGTTGGACTCCAATAACAAATAGGGCCGGATAGCTTCACCATTCGAGGTTTGAGTTTTTTGAAGAAAAACTCAAACCTCGAAACCATTCCAGTATCACATCAATTTTACAATATTATAAAATCTCCAATTTCAGCATTTAAATCTTCCGCGACGACAGGACATTTTGCTTTGAGCAAAAAACAAATATTAGCGTCTATGTTACTTAAAGTCTCGTAATTTCCTTGACCTTTAGAAATTATTAAATCGGCATTGTTAAAAACGTCTAAAAACTCTTTTGAACATTTATTCAAAACAGTTCCTGGAAATCCTGCGCCGTTATCAATCACTTTTACAATATCGCATAATCCAATATCTTTTGCATCTTTTAATAAAGCATCATTAATCGTCGGCTTCCCACGAACAGCAAAA
>JAGLHR010000464.1 GCA_023143415.1 Thiomargarita sp.
GTTTTGAAAACCTGACAGGTCTCTTTCGGGACATTTCCTGTTCAGTCTCTTGTTATTCTGCTTCAAACTGCTCAAGATTTTGGATTTCGCCCGTCGCTAAATATAAGTCCCATTCATGGCTATGTTGCTCGGTAATGAGTTGTTGTAATGCAGAGGGTTTAAGACGTACAATGGATTTGCCATCTGTACTGCTGCGGTGCGTTACTCGGATATCGGCGACTGGATAAACTGATAATTCAATGGGAAAAATACGTTCATAATAGATATGCGTATAATCCTTATATTCACCCGCAACATGAATGGTAACTTGCCTTGTTTCAAAACGCCAACCGAGATAGTAAACATAAAGTTTAATTTCCTCAATACTATCAGTGAAGACGTGTAAATCAATATCGCTGCCACGTCGTACATGTCCAGTACTCACGGAACCTATCAATCTTGGCTTAAATAGTTCAAGGGCATTCATTGTTTCAAGGGCAATGACGCGCATAGCAAAGAGACGTTGTTGGCTAAGTTCGCCCTCTGTGATTTGGGTAAGCTCTCTGAGTGCGGCTTGAATCTCACCATTTGATGGCAAATCTTGGGGGCGGTAACGCATATTTTTAGCACCACCACGTCCAAAGAGGCGTTTAGCTGCCAGACGTTTAGCATTGAAATATTGATCAACGCTCTCTTCATACATTAATCGAGCGGCTTCGTTGGCGATGCTTTGACGTAGAAGACTGGTACGTTGTTTCTTCATAGACTTTGAGCTTGCTTTAAGCAGATTGAGTGGTTTAGCTATGAGGCTGAAGACTGGAATAGTGCTTGATAAGAATATTGATAGCGTCTTTGGGGGTTATAACGGTAGCCAGTGGTGAGCGTCCTTTTAAATCCCATTTGCGTAATAATTCAAGATCACGGAGTTGAGAAGTATTGCGTAGCTGGCGACGGGTGCGCTTGGGCGCAGTGAGCAGGTGTAGATGGTGGCGGATAAGCCACACAATACGGGGGGAAAGTATTCCTTCCAATTCATTGGCACCGATTTGAGCATGATTAGGGGTACTCTCGGCTTTGCCAATATCATGCAAAAGCGCGGCTGCCCATAGTTCTGGATCAGAGCAATTTTTGTATGCCAGTTGGAATACTTGTAGCGAATGATAGAGGGCATCCCCTTCGGGATGATAACGCGGGTTCTGATGCACCCCATCAAGGGAAGTCAACAAAAAGTAAAGATGTTTTTTGAGCAGAAATAGATCGTTACTATCTGTTTGACTGATTGGCTTTTCAAGTAAAGCGGAATTGATATTAATACATTGTTTTTTTCTCATTTAAACCGGGATGCCCCGGCGGGCTTTAATAAAAATCGTCCAAATTTAATCAATTTTAAGTCATTATCATTTATCCTTATGGCTTAAAAAAATTCATTTTAACAAAAAAAAATTATTTTAACAATAGAAATACGAATTAAGAGTTGAAATTTTGGAATCCAACGCTTCAGCTTTGGGCGTTTTTTGACGTGTTTTGGAGTCTAAATCTTCAGCGTTGGCGTGCTATTAAATCGCCAAAGCTGAAGCGTTGAACTCCAAAAACGCCCAAAGCTGAAGCGTTGGATTCCAAAAACGCCCAAAGCTAAAGCGTTGAACTCCAAAAACGCCCAAAGCTGAAGCGTTGGATTCCAGAAAAAAACTCATTTACCTATTTAAAATATAACTTATTGATTTTAAATAAGTTTATTAAAAATGATTGACATAAATCCTGTCAATTCTGATCAATTTTAATAATTGGTGTTAAAAAAAATGTAGAAAACACTTGCAAAATGGATTGTTTTCAGTAATAATAGCATTATCTTATTTGGAGAGGTGGCTGAGCGGTCTAAAGCGACGGTCTTGAAAACCGTTGAAGGGTAATACTCTTCCGAGGGTTCGAATCCCTCCCTCTCCGCCAATTCCTACCTACCTACCTTAAAATATTAAGATTAAATCTTAATGTAACTACTCAGGGCAACCACTACATCAGAATATTTTCGTCACTCGACATAAGAATATTGTTGTAGAGGCAATCCTTTATGGTTGCCTGAGTAGTTACCATTTAATTTTAATACGCTACCTATTTTCATTCTTATTTAGATATTCAGATAAATAAATTCTACTTCAAAACGAATTCCAACTATTTTTCTGAACATCTTGCCTTCCTGCTATCTATTTCCATAAAGAGGTAAACTTGTTTGGCCATTCATCAATACACCTATCAAGCCTGTGATGTTGAGGGCAAAATTGTCGATGGACAACTCAATGCTGAAAGCGAGCAAGAAGTCGTTGCTACGCTGCAAAGTAAACAGTTGATACCCATTAAAATTGAGCAACAGGCGGAAAGTCGTGCTTTATTTATGCGACAGTCTGTTTCCAATCGTGATGTGATTGACTTTACTAATGGACTTTGTACCTTAATTGAGGCACGAGTTCCTTTAGATAGAGCATTAGGATTACTTGAGGGCATTACTGAAAAACGAGTTGTACAGGAATTGATTGAAGATTTGCGCCGTGATGTCAAAGAGGGCAAAAGTTTAGCTGATGCTTTACAAGTCCGTCCAGAAGTCTTTTCACGTATGTATGTTAATATGGTACATGCAGGGGAAGAAGGCGGTATTTTAGAACAATTATTACCCAAATTAGCCGATTTTTTAGCCGCCGCCGATGCTGCCAAACGTACCATTCTTTCCTCTTTAATTTATCCTATTATTCTCGCAGTGGTGGGTTTTTTGAGTGTGATATTATTAATGGTATTTGTTGTCCCCTCATTTGCGACACTTTTTGAAGATATGGGTTCAAGCATTCCCACTTCAGCCGCATTTTTGTTAGGACTCAGCGCATGGCTAAAAACTTATGGATGGACATTACTCTTTATTCCATTTATATTTTGGTCTGCTTGGCGACAATTAGATACCACGCCAGAGCGGCGGTTGCAACGTGATGAATGGATGTTATCTATGCCAATGTTTGGGCAATTAATATTACAAGCGGAATCGTCACGCTTTTGCCGTACATTAGGTGCATTGCTGGGTGCAGGTATTCCATTGTTAAAGGGCTTACATATTGTACGAGGTGTGATAGAAAACCAAGCCCTGGCTAACAGTTTGGCTAAAATCGAAGAAGCAGTGCGCGGTGGAGTGAGTTTAGGAAAAGCCTTAATTAATGACGGACATTTTCCTGTCTTATTGGCGCAATTAGTTATTGTAGGTGAAGAATCTGGTCGAACAGGAGCTATTTTAGATAAACTGGCTGAAACATTTGATACTTATGTTAAACAACAAACGTCCAAGCTCGTCGCTTTATTGGAACCATTGCTGATTTTAGTTTTAGGGATCGTCGTTGGTGCGATAGTTGTTACTATGTTATCGGCTATTTTTAGTATTAATGAAGTTAATTATTAAATATGAATGAAAATTACCTTAATCTTAAATTTAATCTTAAATTAAAAACCATTTTAATCTTACTGTGTTTTCTTATTTTAAGTGCTTGCACTGTGCCACCTAAACGCAACAAGCATCCAGTCAGCGCAGAACAATTAGCTTATAGTCAAGTTTCACAACCTGCTGTTATTAATCCACCACTGACTGCTGTACCTATCGCTGAGTTGCCCAACACGCCAATTGAATCTTTAAAAGAAGTTAATCAGAGTGGAGAAGTACCTACAATAACGACAATAGATGATCAGACATTGGATATCAGTGACTTAGACTTATCTGAAGACGCGCCGATCAATTTAGATTTTGAACAAGTAGAGTTACGCCAAATCCTTCAAATCCTTGCTGATTCTTTAGGTATTGCTATGGTCATTGATCCAACGATTGGGGGAAAAGTGACTTTGCGTACTTCAACAGATAATCCTTTAAACAAAAAGGATTTATGGCCCTTATTACAATTATTATTAAGTGATGCCGGCGTGACGATGGAGAAAAAAGGGAGAGTTTATCATCTGAAAAAAGCACCGCCAAAGTTACCGAATGTTGTGGGTATGACTCCTGAAACGTTGATAACGAGCGATTCTGCTGAAGTGTTACAAGTGACACCCTTGCGTTATATCGCAGCGGCATCTGCTATAACAGTGATTAATCCATTAATACAACCAAAAGGGCGTGTGATTAGCCTACCTACCCTTAATATCATTGGTATTATTACCACACCGCAACGATTAGCGCGTATCAATAAACTGCTCCGTATCATTGATGCTGATCCCTTTTTACATCGGGGTATGCGTTTATTTCGATTAATCAATTCTAAAGCCACAGATATACAGAGCGAATTAGATAAGATACTTAAAGCCCTTTATGGCAAAACATCACCGACTTATCAAGTCGTTGCTTTAGAGCGCATCAATGCGATTTTAGTCATTGCACCGCCCAATAGTGGTTTTAATGATGTCGCTTTGTGGGTTGAAATTCTTGACGAAAGAAGTCAAGAAAGTAAGGAGCAAATTTTTATTTATAAAGTCAAAAATCTGGAAGCCACTAAACTCGCTTCAACTTTGACAAGTGTTTTTAAAGTTGATGATAAGAAAAAAGATAAAAAGGATAAAAAGGATAAAAAGGATAAAAAAAATGTTGATCAGAAAGACAAAAAATCTCCTTTACCAACACCTGGTAGTAATATACCTGTTTCTGCTGAATTGGAAGTCAATATCGTAGCCGATGAAAGTACGAATAGTTTGCTGATTCGTGCCAGCCCGCGTGATTATCGACAATTATTAGAAACCATTTATGCCCTTGATCAAGTACCTAAAGAGGTAATGATAAATGTTGTCATTGCCGAAGTGGGCTTAACAGAAGCGACTCAATTTGGTATAGATTGGCGGACCGTTTTTACAGGTTTTGGAAGTCAGAGTTCGATGCAGTCAAATTTAGAGGTGCCTGGTGAAGATATTGCAAAGCTTGCTGGATTTTCCATTAACTACTTATCGGGTAGTTTAGAAGCCTTGTTAAATATTGTCGCTTCAAATAATGAAATCAGCATTTTATCACGTCCCTCTCTTTTGGTACGCAATAACGAAGAAGCCTCAATTAATGTCGGTTCTAACGAGCCCTATTTGAGTGGTGGAAGTGGAATAAGTCAGAATAATAATGATCAGAATAATAATCAGACGTATAATCCGTATCAAAATTATTATCAAGACGTGCAATATAAAGATACAGGTATTACCATCAAGGTGAAACCCCACATCAATGACGATGGTATTATCAACTTGGAAATTGAGAGTGAGTTGACACTATTGGGTCCGCCCAGAACCACTCAAAATTTGCAATCGTTTGATCAACGCAAAATTAAAACCTTTGTTGTGGTACGTGATGGTACAGCGATAGTGATAGGCGGTTTGATTCAAACCAATAATACAAACAGTAAGCAGGGAATACCCATATTACAGGATTTACCGATTGTCGGTGAGATATTGTTTTCTTCAACGGATATAGAAGAGAAACGCACAGAGTTAGTGCTTATAATGGTGCCAGAAATTGTTAATCCCGAGGCAGATAATCGTCCACTGGTACAGAGTTTCAAACAACGTATGCACTTGATTTCACAGCTATTAAATGCAGAACATATTTTGATAGATGGCTGGGGGCAAACGTTACCAGTGTATGCACAATAACTATTGAATTATAAGCTTTAATGTTTTTTTCCTATAGCTTTTCAGAAAAATAAAAGCTCTCAGACCTGACAGGTTT
>JAGLHR010000465.1 GCA_023143415.1 Thiomargarita sp.
CCCAAACTCTGTTTGGGAACCCATTATTGGACGCTCTGCGTCCCGGCACTCGACGCGGAGCGTCGTGGAAGGCATTCCCAAACAAACAGAGTTTGGGAACGAAAGCAAACTATCAAAACCATTCACAATTAATCCGTTTATTCCGCAAATCCGTTGTACTAAATAATTGTGCTGAATAGTTACCATTAATTTTTGCCAAACTCTAAACACATAATGTCTAAGAAATCCGATTTTTTTCAAAAATCGGATTTCTAAACCTAAACTCAAAAAATTGTTGCCCAAATTATTGGATGATATTATACATTTTTCCCCAATAACGGTCAAAATTATTTTCAGAACGGGGATGAAAACTAATTTTTATACCCACTCAAAAAGTGATTGAATTAATCGTTTCCCTTTATGATAAGCCATTTTAAGAACGTTTGTCTTTTTTTGCCTTTTTTTTGTTTGCAAAAGGATTGGCTTAAACTTTTCAATTATGGTATAATATGTTCATGAAATACGAGGAAAACGAAAATGATTTTAAAAGCAATTAAATATTGTCAAAATAAAGGCGAAAAAAACGAATGGAGTATCAGTTCGTTGGAAAATGGTGGGTTTCCACTTCGTTCCTACCCACCCTACATCTACTAATGGTAAATTATGAAACCATTCACCATTCATAATTCATAATTCATAATTCACCATTCATAATTCACCATTAACCATAAATGTCTGCCAAGTTATTTCTAAACGAGTTAAGTGGTTCACTTGTTGATGGGCGTACCAGCCATTTAAAAAATGTCGGGCTGGGGCATTTTCATCTAATCCGGTTTTATTAAGCAAGTCCGTTGCCACATTTGCATCATTGAGAATACCCAGTTCATCTTGCAACTGTGATAGGTTCTTAGCGTAGGGACGAACAATTTTACGGGGGTAAAGTTCTGCAAAAAAACGGGTGCCATAAACCATTTTTTTGATGGAAATACGCAGTTCATGGCGTTGTTCAGTGTTGAGTTGGGTGAAGTTTTCACCCTGTTGACAGATGTGCTGATAGTGCGATTGGAGCATTTGACTCGCAAAATCTTTTACAGGGCTATCCAGACGCTGTCTGGCGATTTTCTTTAATTGATTTCGCCAATCGCGTTGAGTTAGCCATTGAGCCAGTGATAATAATAGACGGCTATAACGAGGTGAGCGCAGGGCATCACGCACATTGACATAAGCACGTTTTTGAAAAGAGGCTATCCGTGTTTTTAAATCTTCTAATCCCTGATGAGAAAGAGAGGCGGAGGCGGGTTGCTTATGTTGCAAACTGAGCGCGAAGACATCCCAATCTCGTGCGACACCTAATACGTCAGTTATCCATTTTATTTTCTTGCGAAATTTAGAAGAAAGTTTATTAGGAATCAATGGGTTATATAAACTGAGACAGGAACGCAAGCGGCGCAAAGCCACGCGCATTTGATGAACCCCTTCAATATCTTCACCATATAAAACCATATCTTCATTCGCTTGTAAATGCCCAAGACAATGCCATGAGATATGAATAAAGGCTTGTTCGGCTGTCATATCAAGACTTAATTCGACGGCTTTGGCTTTGTGGAATTGAAGCGGTTCAGGTTGATGCAGGGCATAGCCCCGTGCCGCTTTGCTTCTATTTTCAATGAACAACGGCAGCGTTTTCTGTAAAATCAGAGCGACTTTATAGAGTACATCAGGTGTACCGGCTTTGAGCTCTAATTCAACTTCAGATAACGGGATACTGGCATTTTGGGTTTTAATTTCACCCTGATCGAGAGCCACTTCAATTTTGCACCCATCGTTTAAAGTGAGAATCCAAGTGGTTCGCATAAAATCAGTGGTAAATAAGGCTTTGATTTTTCTCCGGTTTTTTTTCTTCGTACACCACGCGGGTAATGCACCTTCTGGAAATAGACGATAATTGGGCGTATCGCTGGTTATCTCCATTTCCCATTCTTCGCGTTGATGTAAACCGCCTAAACTTGTTCCCGCCGCTTTTAAGGTTTGCAACCGCTTGTCACCAATACGGCGTACCCGCAATCCAACACCATGTTGCAATAAATCATGTTTTGTGCTATCAAAATAAGTATTGTATAAATGTTGAGACTTTTGAGTGTGACTTGCCGATTGTAACAGCGGGTGCTGTATAAATTTATCAGCCTCTTCTGGGGCTAATGATAATTTTAATTCCGTTTCAATCATAATGGTGAATGGTTTCGATGTTTGAGTTTTTCTTCAAAAAACTTTAGCCTCGAAAGCATCGGAATACGATGCTAAAAGCTAAAGTCAGCTAAAGCTGACTGTTTTCGAGGCTAAAGTTTTTTGAAGAAAAACTTTAGCCTCGAAATGAATTTGATTAGGAACGTTTCGAGGTTTTAGTTTTTTGAAAAAAACTTAAACCTCGAAAATGAAATCAATTCCAGATGAATCAGACCTGACAGGTTTCCAAAACCTGTCAGGTCTAGTCGTCGATGTTGAATCAGACTAGTCGTCAATGATGAATCAGACCTGACAGGTTTCCAAAACCTGTCAGGTCTAGTCGTCGATGTTGAATCAGACTAGTCGTCAATGTTGAATCAGACCTGACAGGTTTCCAAAACCTGTCAGGTCTAGTCGTCGATATGATTTCATTTTCGAGGTTTTAGTTTTTTTCAAAAAACTAAAACCTCGAAACGTTCCTTAGTCGGCTTTAGCCGACTTTAGCTTTTAGCCTTGAAATCAATTTCAAGGCTAACGAGTTTTGCAAGAGCCTCAATGGTGAATGAAAAATAGGAGTTCAACGCTTTAGCTTTGGAACTGTACTATTAATCGCAAAAGCTGAAGGGTTGTACTCTTATACAAAGCTGAAGCGTTGTACTCCTATATTGGATTCCAGAAAATGTTGACATTCCAATGTAACTTGTTTAGTATGCAATATCTTTCTTCGTCAATGGCGAAGGTTTTATGTTAAGTTAAACTTCATCAAGGAAACTGCTAAATTATGAATAAAGTTGTTCAATTAACCGCAGCAAGTCTATTTGTAACTGGAATGAGTATGCCATTGTGGGCTGCTATACCAGATGCTGCCAAGTCTGATACTGAAGTCAGTATTCCTCAGAGTAAGGAAGCTGCGCCAGAGGCAACTCTTCAGAGTAAGGAGGCTGCGCCAGAAGCTGCTCCTCAAC
>JAGLHR010000466.1 GCA_023143415.1 Thiomargarita sp.
TAGGGTGGGTAGAGCGAGAGCGAAACCCACCGAACCAAATGGTGCGTTTCACTCTACCCACCCTACTTTTGACGATTTTTGACTTATGTATAACGATGAGAGCTTCAGCTTGGGAACGAGGGGGCTGTTACAAAAAATTTTAGCCTCGAATCGAATTCTGAGCGGCGAATAAAATCTCTGACAATGCACAGCTATTTAGGTTATGCGTGTTTATTTAGGGATTGCCCTACCGATTGTTTGTGCCATTTTCTCAATTTTCTTTGACAAAAGCGACTTTTCCTATTTTTGATAAACCAGATTTGCATGATTTGTAATTTGATTCAGTATCAAAGAGCCATAATATTTTTGTTTTTTTGTTTTTTGGAGGGGGAGGGCATGGGGCGTATCCGTCTGTAAAAATGAGAACGCCATCAAAACTTCTGTCTTTATCAATAAAATCAATAACGGCACCAAAATTTGTTCCGCCACGCCCTAAAATATCAATCTCTTTTTTCGCTTTTTTTAGCGTTAATAGCTTTCCTTTGATTTCACTATCAAAACAGATAACAGATATTTCTTCAATGCCATATTTGAAAAATCGATTTAAAATTGAAAAAGCATTTTTCAATGCGGCATGACTTACTGATCCACTGATATCTACTGCAAATAACAGTTTTGTTGTAAAATCTCTGCGAGAGCCCATATACAAAAATCCATATCTGCGGCTGGGTTTCATTCGGGTTAATCTTCGACTATTCGATAATATACTGGCACGAAAAGATTTTAGTATCGTTTTATAATTGATTTTCGGCTTTAATGTGGCGAGAATTTTTTCTTGGATATTTGCGGTTATTGAGCCCCAAGTGTTTGCTATTTCAACTTCTTTGATTTTATCATTTATCATCTGCTCTTGATATTCGCTTCTACCCCAGTCGCAAGCATTTTCATATCCAGAACATTTTTCATTAGAATAATTTTCTAGGCTTGAATTATTGTGACTTTCTTGATTTGAGGAGTTACCGTTGCGATCTTCGCGAGATTCTTCTTTGCAATCTTCGCTGGATTCTTCTTTGCGATCTTCACTAGATTCTCCGTTACGATCTTCGCTGGATTCTCCATTGCGGTTTTCACTAGATTCTTCACTTTTATCTAAACTCAAATGAGAACGGTTCTCATTTAAGCCTTCGCCCTGCCCTGTCTTTTGAGCTAATTCTATGATTTGATCATAGTACAATTCAAAATGCTTCCTATCATAAGCGTCAGAATTGAAAAATGCTCTGGCAGACAAAAATCCTAATCCGGTGGTTTGAAGATATTCTTGTACAGTGATATTACTTGCGAGATACGCAATTTCAGCCAACTCTTTTTTTCTGGAATAAGGATGCTTTAAAATGATTCTCATCGCTTCAAAAGAGAGAACCGATTCTAAATCTGGTGTACTTAAAGTATCAAGAAAAACCGGATTGTATTCAATATGCCCGTTTTGCACTTTAATCGTTTTTATATGCGTCGTTGGTTCGACTTGATGCAAAGTCCAAACAGCAAAATAGAGCGGTTCGAGCAGATACCACTTCTCAACGATTTTAGTTATTCTTTCTTTAGCTAACATTTTACAAATCAATGCCTTCAATATAGTCTGATATTTCAAGCATCAATTCTTCTGAATCGGTAAAGATTAAAGCTAATACTTTTTCAAAGTTAGGATTTTCAAGTTGCGAGGCGAAATGTGCAATCGCTTCTTGAAACCTTGCTTTTTTGAGATGCTTGATATATTTGGTTAAATTCTTTAAAAGAATCGTTTTCTTCTTTTTATCATATTCATTCTTGTTGATGAAAAGAAAAATATCCTCATTCCCTAAAATGTAGTCTTGTAATTTTAAACCTTTAAACAGTTTGGTATTAAATGCGAATAGCACTTTTTCTGGATCAAGTTTGGCGATTTCCTTTATACTTTTTTTGAAATGGACACTCGCTGAAACGCCTACGATACCGGCTATAATGGTGACAAAAAGTTCATCAATTCGGTCAACCTTTTTAATTAAATTTGAAACCCGTTCCCAAGCGCGTCTATCTGGCGTTTTTTCAATTCCCATTTCAAGAATTTCATCTGCATGAGAAAATTCATTTTTGCCATCTAAGAAATGAGGCTGCTTTTGTATAAAACTAATCACTCTCCGATCAAGATTCTCTTTGTTTGCCCAAACAATCCAATCTTCATGCGTTGGAGAAAATTCATAAATATTAAATCGTGAAACTAAAGCGGGATCCAAATCGGTAATTTGATATTGATCTCCATAGTTAATTGCCGAAATAACAATGCTCCCTTCTGGTAAAGACTTCCCTGCTAAAGTTCTATTTAAGGTTAAGTCCATGACGGATTGCAAAATTTCTGGTCTTGCACGATTTAACTCATCTAAAAAAAGCGTAATCGGTTTGTCATCGTTAGGCCACCAATAAGGGGGTAAAAATTCTGAATGACCTGTTTTTGCATTTTTTTGCATCAAACCAATTAAATCTCCGGGATCACTCATTTGTCCAAGAAAAAAGCTGATTAAGGGCATTTTTTTTTCTTTTTCATAAAATGTCCTTAAAATTTGTGATTTCCCAATACCATGCGCTCCAACAAGCATGATATTTTGTTCTGGTGGTGTGTTGTTTAATACTTGAAGTAATTCTACGGCATCAACTTTTATCATTTTTCTCCTCTTTTTTTGGTAACGACTTAGGGCAACCATAAAGGATTGCCCCTACAACAATATTCGTCACGATTCAGGGCAACCATAAAGGATTGCCCCTACAACAATATTCGTCACGATTCAGGGCAACTATAAAGGATTGCCCCTACAACAATATTCTGATGAAAACTGACGAAAATCTTCTGATGTAGGGGCAATCCCTTGTGGTTGCCCTGAGTCGTTACCTTTTTTGAATCAAACCTGTCAGGTTTATGCACATTCCTTATTGATGATATTTACACTGAATATTAACTTTATCAGCTTCTAAGATTTTTTCGCATAAAGAAGGTAATATCTCAAAGCCAGTTCTAATGTCTTTTTTAGGTATTCTTATGATAGTCTTACCTTTTTTCATTTGCAATGAAATTTTGATAATATAATACTGTTCATAAATCTGATAAGAAAAACCTTTATCGTCTAAGAGAGATTTTATCTTTGAAACGATTGCTTTACCTGATAATGCTTTTACTTTCTCTTTTTTAACTCTCTTCTTTTTATTAAGCTGTCGCCGTTTCTCATTCTCTTCCTCGATTTTTGCCTCTTCTTCAAGAAAAGAACGTAAAAGTGCTTTGATTGCTTCTACACTTGTCGTAGTTGATAGAAATTTGATGTCCTCTTCAATACTTTCTATGCGATAATCATTCTTTCCTTTTTTGACAATTAAGTCAAAACATAATTGAGAGGAGTCATTAAAAAAAATGGCGAACATAATTCTTGATTGAGTCGCCCAACTTAACTCCAAATTGCATAATAGCACTTCATCTGCTATTTTTGGTGTTGGTTTATATTTTTCTAAAAGAAATGTGTCAACCTGACTACCTATAGAATAAAGTTGCTCTTCAATATAATCCTTTTCCGTTTGTGAACCGTATCTATAAAAATAATAATCACTCTTTTTTCTCTCTTCAAAGGATTTTTTGCATGAGGCGATTTTGTCTTCTAAACTATGACTCCTCACATTAACAAAAAAATGTTGATAATCGTTTGTAAAAAGCGTTGTTAATTCTGAAATGATATCGCATCTTGCTTTATAACTTTCTTCAATCGTTATCTCTTCTGATTTTTCAATAATATTTTTAAAGCGTTTTTCTACATTTGCTTTTTTTAATATACTTAGACTCATAATATTTCCTATTTTAGGGCAACCATAAAGGATTGCCCCTACAACAAATATCCTTATGAAAACTGACGAAAGTAACTACTCAGGGCAACCATAAAGGATTGCCCCTACAACAATATCCTTATGAAAACTGACGAAAGTATTCTTATGTAGGGGCAATCCCTTGTGGTTGCCCTGAGTAGCAACCTTGTTTTTAAGATATAAGGTTTATATATCAAAAATCAACTCTTGATTTATTCATCTATTCTCGTTCCCATAAGGAATTTGGAAACGAGAGTTCACTTATTCTCTGATGAGTTCAGCAATTAAACCGGTTAGAACAACTCTCGTTACCAGTCAAAACGAATTAGTTTCGTTTTGGTACTCATTTTGATTCTCCTTTTTTCACTTTTTTTCTTGTTCCCATAAGGAATTTGGAAACGAGAGATAAAAAATGGATTCCCACGCAGGCGCATCAATGCCATTAAGTTAAGGGCAGACACACAGGATTCGAGGTTTTAGTTTTTCTTCAAAAAACTAAAACCTCGAATGCCCCTACAAAACCCCGCGTATTCTGTGGTTGTAGGGGCGAACCTGCGTGTTTGCAGAGCAATTTGTTTAAATTCCACTAAAAAAATTGAAATTGACAATAAATGACTCCTATTGCTCGTTCCCTTCGAGGCTAAAGTTTTTTTGAAGAAATTACAATTCCTTATAACCGCTTTTTGAGATTTGGAACAGGTTCGTTAAATCCGTTTATTCCGTCAATCCGTTATACTTATATTCTGATGTTTCCAAGATGTTTCCAAGATGTTTAAGAAATC
>JAGLHR010000467.1 GCA_023143415.1 Thiomargarita sp.
TTAGAAAAAACTTGATCATTGAGTAAACAATAACGACGACAAGGATTGAATATAAGCAGGGATAAACCATATTTGTTTGTGCAATTTGACTTATCCTTACTTATATCTAATCCTTAGTTGCAATTAAAAAACTGGTGGAAATAAAAAATCGTTGTACTTTTTTAAAAGCAGACATAAATTTTTTTGATTATTTAAATCAATAAGTTAATATTTTTATAACGCAAATTTTAATCAAAAAGTCGGAAAAAATAGCATTTAACTCTTGATAAAATGCTTATAATATGTAATAGTAGTCAATAAGGCATTTAGGTACAATCCCCAAAGCAATTCACATTTTATTAAGGCGAGAGACTAGCCCAAAAATCTGCTTGAATTTCAAACTTTGGATGATACACCCACATTTTTCCTAAGGTGGTAAATGTGCAGTTGTTCACTTTTGTTAACAGTTAACATGAATGTATCAGATTAAACCTAAATTTAATCAATGTTAAATATTTTATTTAACAAATTCAATAGGAGTTTTATAGTAATGAGTAACTTAAAGAGGACTGCCCTTGCATCGGCAATGGTGTCCGTATTGGTCATGGGGGCTGTAACGACGGCTTACTCCGAGACCTCTACGAAAAGCGGTGACTTTACCGTTGACATCACGACCGTGACGGCTGGCAGTAAGATCAACCTTTCTATCCTTGGGCTGAATGCAGAAGGCGCAGTGGATACCGAAGGTGAGCTACACGGCTCAGTGATTGAAGCGCAGGTGACTTCACAAAGAGGGGAAGTTGAAGGCGCACAAACAAAAGGCTGTTTTGGCTTGTCCAGCCAGTTTGAAGCAGATGTAGATGGCGGTACGACGCGCTATATTAAACTTGATAGTGGTATTGGCAAAACCAATATTTACTATCCACCTGAATTAAGCGGTTCAGATACTGTTAGCATCACACTTCATGAGTGTATTAATCCTAACGATGATGGTGGATTGACTGTCAATCATATTGACAAAGATACGAAGAGTATCACTATTCTTCCTGCTGATCCCACTGTGAAAATGCTTGATATTACATCGTTTACCGGTGGTGATGGCAATGACGGTATTGACGAAGCAGGTAATGACATCGGTGATGGCATGATAGGCGGTGTCGATGGCGTTGTCACTGCTGGTAAGGATGGTGCTCAGGTCAAAATTGTCGCGTATAAGCGGGTCGAAGAAGTTGACATGGAATATACGTTTGGCAGTACATCAGCAAGACCAACAGTAAAAGGGGTTACTCTGGTTGAAGTAGCGTATGGTCAGGTCACGCTTGAACTACGTCCTAAAAAAGACGCGGCTGTTAAGATGAATCGGGCCTCTGAGTCTATTATTTTGACGGGTGACATGGTCAAAGGTATCGCGTTTGTTTCTCTACCAGGAATAGACGTAACTCAAGCAGGTAAATACTACTTAGAAGCAACGTTAGAAGGATATGATGATCTCAGTTCCGTAGATATGTATAATGACGACACTGTGACTATAGAACCTGTGGTGTCTGAAAAGCTGAGTCTGAAATCTGAAAAGAAGACTATTTCTGATCTGAATACAGATGCTTCTGGCACAAAACTGACAGCCTGCATGGTAGACAAGTATGGCAACAAAACCGAAGCCAATACTGCTATGGATGTACTCATTACGGATGAAGGCGGAGATATTAATGTCAGTGCCACGGCGGTCAAATTCCGTTTCAATTCAGGAGACATCTGTAAAACGGATATCACATCCGTTCCAAAGGATGATTCTATTTTAGGTAATTATAATCCTAATCCCGATACAGAGGGTGACGAAGTTATAGAACCCGGAATAGCATTTTTAGTTGCCCATGAAGATCAGAACAGAGTGAGTGAGTCTGATGGCGAAGAAGTCAAAATTGCAGAAAGGCAATTGGGTAGCAGCAAATTGCTAATAAACGCGCCTACTAAAGCAGGTACTTCCATAGTACCGGCATTTGATGTCTTTGATGATGTTAATGGTAATGGTGTTTTTGATGCTGGTGATAAGTTTGTCAATGATCTTTCTATCACTAGAATGACTATCCGTCATTACAGTGTAGAGGGTTGGCTTATTGAAGAAACATCAGCTATGCTGGATGCAACTAGTAGGAGTTTGGCTGTTAATTTTTCCGTTGTTGCAAACGGTGCCGCAAAAAGCGGTCCAGGCGAATACTATATTATCGGAGATGAGAATGGCGATTTTGGTGAAGTGATTGCTCTTGAAGGTGTTGCCGGTACTGCCGATATTGTACATGCCAGCGCGTCCGTCTGTGAACATGTCAATGGTCATGGGTTAACCTTTGACTCAATGAATGCAATATGGAATAGTACAAAAGATGAGTTATATGGCGCAAGAGAACCCGCAATGGAAGCTTTCCTTGGGGAAAATAACTTGAAGCTGTATGATGCGCTTGGGAACCAAACGACCCCTGCAAGAGTCGTGTTAACTTCTCCAAATGCTGCTCAAATCCTCTATGAAGGTGCTCCCGTTGACTATAGAGCGAATGACCCTTATGGGAATGCAACATCAACCCATATGGCCCTTATTGCTTATGATGAGACTTTTGTTGGAGATGACGAAGTTGCATTTGAGTTCATCAATGACCCAGCAGTCACATGTGATCCTGTCACTGTCACCGTGCATGAAATACGCAAGCTGGAAACCATTAAGATAGAGGTTGAAAGCACCACTATTCCTCTTAATGGTGAGATTCCTGTTAGGATCACCAGTTGGGATCAGAATGGGGAACTGTTCGTACCTGAGACCGAGTTAGAGTTAGATATTGATGGTGCGGTTGCACTTAATGTTGAACTCCGTTACGTCCATGATGATGGCAGTGAAAATCCTGAACTCAGAAGTGGCGAAAAGATTCCCTTGAGTGCCAACGGCGAACAAGGCGGCAGAAGTGTTCTTGTGATTAAAACCAGAAGTGAAACGGGTACCTTCCAATTGGAGGTTCATGACGGAGATTTTGATGGATCTGAAGGTGTTTCTGAAGGTGTTTCTTCAGGATTTATGGAATTTACCGTTGCCACAGCACAGCAAGCTGCTACGACCGAAGAGACCTGTATCGCTGAAGGACATGTCTGGGTTGATGATGAATGTCAGAAACTGCCAACGACCAGTAATGAAGGAACTGGGAAATCTGGTGTCATGAAGGCAGATGGTACATTTAGCTTTACCTCAGAAGCACAATTCTCTGGCGGCTGGATACTTAAAACAGATGATGAGTTGCTTGCGGATGCAGGTGATTATATCAATCCCGCGACTTATAATGGGGAAGAAGTGACTTTGGCTTTTGTTATCCGCTTTTCTCCGGCTCATGTCGGAGAAATAGTTGATATCGTCGTACCACTTATGATTATCCTGGACCCACCTTTTAGTCCATATCCTCCTTTCTGGTTCCAAGTATCTGGGACGTATGGAATCACTTCATGGGATATGACGACAGCCCTCTATGACGAAGATGCGGAAACAGGTTTGAGTGGATATATGAGCCATGAAATCGTTGAAGGCGAGCCACTGGTATTAGGACCTTATGCTCTTGGGGTATTAGAAGACTTCCCGAAAGCTATCGTTGACTTCTACTTGGGTTATCGTTTAGAGAGTGGAGATACTCACTTTGGAGCAATACCCGTTAAACTGACTACACCTTAAAGGAATTGTCGCTTTAAAGGGTATAAGGGACAGTGCAGAAAATAACTTATGTAAAGTTTTTTCAAAAAACTTGGTTTATTGTCATAAGCGTAAGTTATTTCTTGCCACGTCCCTGACGTTAAAAAACCAATGCTTGAACTTTGATGTTCAAACATTATTAGCTTGATTAAGATGGCATATCCTGTTTTTTCACGGGGTATGCCATTTTTTTTTGGGTGAAAAAATTAAATTAGCAGTTAAGGTATTAGAGATAAGGTATTGGAGATGCTTGATGAACCCAAAAACCCGGTGAAGTCTGGCTTGCTGATCTGGGTTTAGCGGCGAAAACACGCCCTGTTGTCGTTATTTCACGCTATGATCCAAATCCGCCACGAACCCTAGTAATATATCAAGACAAAAAAGGTTCTTTTTAAATTTTTCAAAAACATTGTAATAAAATGGCTATTCAACAATTAACCTTAGAATTACCTGAATGGATATTTCAGCAATTTGCTCGAATGGCAAAAATAACTCATCAAACCATTGAATCACTTGCTATTCAAAGCCTCTCAGCTAACTTACCCCCAACAATAGAAAATGCACCTTTAGAGATGCACTCCAGTTTACAGGCAATGCAAAGACTTTCAATTAAAAAACTGCTCAAAATTGCTCATCGCCAAATATCAACAACTCAACAACAACGCCATTTTACCCTATTAGAACAAAACAAAAAAACTGATTTCATGGCTCCTCACGAGCGTAAAGAACTCAGGAAATTAGGTGAGAAAGCGGATAAATTAATGTTAAAAAAAGCGTATGCTTGGGCGTTATTGCGTTGGCGTGGTTATCGAATACCAGCACTAGATGAGTTAGCATTAACATAGCTTTGTTTGAAAAATCTCGTGGAACTATGAACGATTTACTAAATAAAATCAAAGAGTTATATTAATTTATTTCAAACAACGAAATTGAGCGTTTTTTATCTGCACTTTATCAACCAAATGGATAACAATGACAAATCAAGTAGGTTCTCAATATTATTTTTTTGATTGGTTTTTTCTTTGTAGAGGACATTTTTTATTGTTAGAATCCGAATTTTCAGAATTTTCAAATTTTCAGAATTAAAAATCAAGTGAGTTTTCATTTCGAGGTTTTAAATTCTGTTAATTCTATTCGAGGCTAAAGTTTTTCTTTAAAAAACTTTAGCCTCGAATATTCTGAAAATTCTGATTCTAACAATGGAAAGTGATTTAAATCAATGATTTATAAAAAATTGTTCTGTAAAAAGTGGTTTTAATCCTGTTAATCCGTTTAATCCTGTTCAAAAATCTCATGTAGGAGAAAAATCATGAAATACAATAACATCCCAATCATTGGGATTCTCACAATCGCCCTGTGCCTGAGCAATATTCAAATTCAAGCCTTTGATTTATTTGAAAAAGATCGGGGAAAGCCACCCCCACCACCACCCCGCCCGATTATTTCTGCTAAACGACAAGCCCAACTTCCTAATCCCTTTCGATTACGACAACAAGAACAAACGCGCAAAACACAAAAATCACGAAAACCACTCCCCCCACAAAAAGACTTTCTTCTTAGGGGAACAAGTCGTATTGGGGATAAACGAATGGTGATATTAAAAGGACCAGACAATAAGGATTTTATTCAATCTTTAAAAGACAATGTCCGTACAGAAATCAAGCACGAAAAATATCAAGGCTATTACTTGTTAAGTGTAGATGCGCGTCAAGTACAAATAGAATATCCAGCAGAATCCCCTTGTCGTAAATCTAATGAAGAAAAAGGGCTTGAATGTAGTCAAACTGATGAAGGTAAAACGGCGATTTTAAGTTTAAAGCAGCGCAAAGCACTCCCATCACATAAAAAACCCCCACCTGTTTCTAAAAAGCCAAAAAAACGTGATCAGAAAAAACGCAAACAACAATATCAGGGTTTTAAAAGAAAAGTCATTAAAGATGAAGATGTACCGCCGGGTATGCGTGTTGTGCGTACACCTTTTGGAGATCGTTTAGTGCCTAAAAAATAAATCAGTTTTCAGTCGTAACTACTCAGCCCAGCATAAGAAAAATGGTAACTACTCCGCTTCGCCCTGGTTGTGATCGAGGCTAAAGTTTGTCGTTTATTTAGGAATGTGCATCAAATAAAATCGTTTTGAAGTTTCCGTTTTTTGAAGCGGAAACCTCGAAAACTAGATGCAACATTGTCAAAGTGATTTCATTTTCGAGGTTTTAGTTTTTATCATCAGTAAAAACTGAAACTCGCATGAATAGTAGATGTCTTAATAAACATTTTTTAGTGTGGTTATTATGTTGATATTGTCGGTGATAAATAACAAATATAAGTTAAAACAATAGCTTGAATATTATTTTCTGTGAGGAAGAATTTCATGTTTCTTCAAAAAACTTAAACCTCGAAACGTTCCTTAGCTGGCTTTAGCCTGCTTTAGGAATGAGAACTCAATAAAACCCTTT
>JAGLHR010000468.1 GCA_023143415.1 Thiomargarita sp.
AGAGACCAAATTTTGATAGGATACGTCCAACGCTTCAGCTTTGGCAATCTTTGGAGTCCAACGCTTCAGCTTTGGCGACTTAATAGCACTGTTCCAAAGCGAAAGCGTTGAGACTCCTCAAAGCGGTTGAAACGCACAAAGCTAAAGCGTTGTACGGAAAAAACTAAAAACTTGATCATCAAGTAATTCACCATTAACCATTCCTATGGACTATACTCATTTTTCTTTCCCTTTAAATGTTTATGCACAAGCCTTATGTTTAGAAGAAGGGCATTTTAACTATTTACATTATGGTTTTAATTTGCAACAGGGCATTCATCAGGCTCAACAAAATTCTACCGATTTTATGATGACAAAATTGCCCCCGGCTCCTGCGGATATTCTTGAAGTGGGTATCGGGGCAGGTACGACGGGTAGTCAACTTGTTAAAGCCGGTTATAATTATACGGGCGTGGTACCCGATCCCGTACAAATTGCTTATTGTCGCGAGAAAAAACTGCATTTGATAGAAAGCCGTTTTGAATCTCTGTCAGAAGAAACGCAATACGATGTTATCCTATTTCAAGAATCCGCCCAATATATCCCAAGCAAAGCATTGCTGCAAAAAGCGAATGCTCTGTTGAAACCAACAGGGCGGGTATTAATTCTTGACGAGATAACGACAGAAGCAATTGGGGGTTTAGATAAATTCGTCAAGCAATTTGATTTTCAGATAGTGGATAAACAAGACTTTACTAAAGAAGCGGCTCCTTCATTGGGCTATTTGATAGAAATTATCTATAAACACCGCATTTCCTTATTGCAAGATTTACAATTATCAAGTCTGCAACTCAGCGAATGGCTTTATCGTCTGGAAATCAGAAATAAGGCTTATCAAGATAAAACATTTTCTTATATGTTTTTTCAACTGAGCCGAAATCAGGTTTAATCAATTACAGGAATCCTTTTATGCGTGAAAACCGTCGCAAGAAAAAAGAGCGAACTCTTGAAGAGATCGCGAGCAGTTTAAGTTTGATCAACTGGAAAATAGCAACTAAGAGTGTATTGGAATTAGAAAATAAAGGCTATCAAACGGATAGCAATGCACACCGTCTTCAAATTATCGGAGAATTTCTAGTCTTTTTGATCCAAGTTGCTGATAGATTGGCTTATGAACAATTGGATGAGGAAAAACGCTCGCGTTTTGTCACCGCCTTAGCACTGCGTATGGCAGATATTTTTGCCGATAATCAACATGATGTCTTGGGAGAGGGTGAACACCGTAAAGCATTTATTGACTTGCTTAATCAAAGGGCAGAGGATTATGCCGAGTTAAGTTTCCATAATGGCGAGGCGGGATTTGATTTTCTGCGTTATTTTGGGGAACAAGTTGCGGCTGTAATGAAAGAAAAACACTTTGTAAGTCAACAAGTTATGGGTATAGACGGCCCTGAAGCGATTAAAACGTTTAAAAAAGGAATGCGGGATTTTTTTAAGTCTTATGCTGAGAGTACAACGAATTGACGAAATAAACGAAAATGTTGAATCAAACCTGACAGGTTTTTGAAACCTGTCAGGTTTAGTTGTCGATTTTATTACATACACGTTCCTTAATCCAAAAGTTCCACATTATATTCTTTACAACACTCTTTCACTTCTTCCTTTGCACCTGGCGAGACAAAAATGCCCTGCACTTTTTTATCTGTATTTTGTCGTTGTATCAGTTCAACTTTTCGGGCAAATATATCAACATCCGTAGCAACAGCGGAGGCTTTCACTTCAAAAACAGTGAATTTGCCATTTTCGGCAATAATATCAACCTCAATATATTTACCCTTTTTAAAATAAACCAAACCTTCAACATCTATAAATTGTTGGCGTAATTGGATGCTTTCTGGTTTAATATCGCGATTCTTTAAAGCGTAGTTCAAGCCTAAAGCAAATAACTGCTCCAATGCTTGCCCCTTTTCATCCCCCAGATTACCCGTTACCATTTTTAACCAAGCATCAAACGAGGTGATTTTTTTATCAATCCTATCTACAGTTGATTCCACCTTAATCACACGACGCTTGAGTTCAAGATGATCACGATGTTGCTGATCGAAGCGTTGATCGACTTTCTCAAAGCGTTGATTCATTTCCTCGCGCAGTGCTTCAATAACCCGTTCTGTCTGTTCAATGCGCTGTTCCACCTGTTCAAAACGCCGTTCAACCT
>JAGLHR010000469.1 GCA_023143415.1 Thiomargarita sp.
AGCTAAAGCGTTGGACTCCAATTTCAACTCTTAATTCGCATTGATATTAAATTCTTCTGAAAAGAGGTAAGCCAAATCAATAATTGGGATAGCCTTGTCATCAAGAGAAAAACAGGAGAGTGCTAAAGGATCCCAAAAATCTTGATTGGCAGGTAAATCACAAGCCTGATCATCACTAACATAAATATTCTGTGGCACTGTTGCTAAATGCAAACCACTATAACGAATAGGCTCTGTTGGATCATTTTGATAGACTGCGATTCCAACAACTGGATTCGTGATAGGAATTGTTTTTTTATCTTTTAGCAGACGAGACAGTTCTAACACCGGCAAAATGCGATTTTGAAAAATTAAAACTTCACGAGAATAAGGCGTTGTCAACGGTATATCAAATAACTTGGGTGAAATAAGGACCTGCCACATTTCATGATGCCCCACCGCGGCAACTAAGTTATTACCAAAGTTTAATAGCCATGCTCGACTGGATTTTGCAACTTCTTCGCTCATTATTTATTACTCGATCATCAAGTTTATCGTTACCCAAACAATAACGACAGGATTGGAGATAAGATTCATTGAAGATAAGATTCGAGGCTCGAAAAGCGGCTTTTTCTTCAATTTTAAAATAAGTTGAGTACCGCCTGATAAACAGTTCCTAATCTTTCCTTTATTAACTCTAAATACTGTTCTTCTATTTCAATCCCAACATAATGGAAACCAAGTTGCTTTGCTGCCACGAGTGTTGTGCCACTCCCAGCAAAAGGTTCTAAAATGATATTTTTAGATGATTTTGGTGTAAGCGTTAGGATAAGTTTTTTTAATGAGCGCCAGCGGCTTTACCGTACAATGTGTAAACTCCTTCTCTGATTTGCTACGACAAATCCCCTCCAATATATTTGATTGAAACGAACCATCTTCATTGATTGTTTTAAATATACCAACACCCGTTTTCTGAATATTTTCCCAATAATTATTTATCAGAGGTTTTTGCACAAGGAGAATAGCTTCCCATTCATTTCTAAAGCAAGTATGCCAACCTTCCCATTTCTTAGCATCAGAGTGGTTCATTTTCTCAAGTTTTTTCTTCAGATTAAGCCCTTTGGGAATGCCTGAATGCCGACGGTAAACAAAAATATCTCTTGTGTAAAAGCCCGCTTTTTCAAGTGCCACTTGAACATGAGCAATAGTCCGTGTGCTATTAAATACTGCAACGGGTGCGCCGTTTTTGCATAAGGGATAAAGTTGCGAACTCCATTCTTCACACCATTTTGTATAATCAATTCGAGGCTAAAGTTTTTTGAATAAAAACTTTAGCCTCGAATATATTTTGATAATTCCGTTCATACCATCTTTCATTACGAACTCCACCAGCCAATCCACTTCCGTAAGGAATATTTTTTACCAGCGTGTTACTCTCCTTGATCTTATCCAATCTCCGATTGATTTCTTTCTCATCCCATTTTCGTCCAATAAACTCATAGTTATACGGGGGATCGGTAATGCAACAAGCAATTGAGTCGTCTGGCATTTCTGCCATGACATTCACACAATCACCACAAAAAACTTTGTCAATAATATCCATCATTATTTCCTGTTTATTAGAAATGTTCCCGCATTCTGATGATGAACAAGCCAAGCAAATAGATCGAAATGTGTCTTTTTTTTAATATAATCGAAGCTTTGCTTACCCTTATGGATAGTCCATCCTCCCGCTTCACAAGCACTCATTGCTGCCGGAAGATTATCTTCACGAACAACAAGAAGTACAGGAGTATATCCTTTGTCAGCCAACAATTTTCCATATTGCTTTATTTTTTTTAGGGTAGATGCATAGTAAACCTTTTGCTAACAAATATTAATAAACTTTAACAAAGTCTCATAATAAACATAAGATTTAACGATTTTCTTGACAAATTCTCAATTTTTTAGTATTCTGTATGCCAGCTAGAGTCAAAAGATTTTAGTTCAAGTTTCGAGGCAAAAGTTTTCTCCAAAAACTTTTGCCTCGAAAGGTATCTGGTTCAGTCTGAAAAGTGAGACTGGTAAAACCTTGAGACTAACAATCCGAAATAATAGGCGAGAACCTTCGAGGTTTAAGTTTTTTGAAGAAAAACTTAAACCTCGAAGTCAATTTGGATTGTTCAAAGCGATCTGAGAATCATTTCTGAGATCTTTGGGAGATTCCCCCTCTTTTTTTAATTTTCAATTAAAAAGAGTGCTATTGTTAATTTTTGTTAACATAAATGAATCGGTACCCGAATCTCCAGAACCAAATCTATATTTGGTGTCTATTGCATCCGTTCCTGCAACAAGATCACAAGGCTCGTCTCTTTCAAATTTGAGTGCAGTTCCATAATCTTGGCAAGTGTTTTTGAATAACTCATCAACCAGCAATTGCCAGCACATTCCTAACTGACGTCCCCAAAATTGCTTATTTTCACTTTTTAATTTCTGTGTGATACCAAAAGCGTCCATTAGTACATCTGTCGAATCATAATTATCAACATAGACTTTCTCGGAGAAATGACTTTGGTATTTTTTCAAAATCTCAGAAAGCTTTGATTCTATTTTTTGCTTTGTCATATTGACTGTTTTATGCGAACTAAAAGTAAAAACTTGTTTTAAATCAAATTTTTAATGAATTAAAAACTAAAGTGTTGGATTCATTTTCCAAAGCTAAAGCGTTGAACGGAAAAAAACGTCCAAAGCTAAAGCATTCGAGGCTAAAGTTTTTCTTCAAAAAACTTTAGCCTCGAAATGAACTCCAACTTCAACTTTTAATTAAGAATGTTCAATTTGTTCCAGCGCGGAATATAAATGCTTTACCAAAGCAGGGCCATTACAAACACAAGCTATCTTTTCCTGATAAATCAACAATTGCCTGATAGGTGAGTCAGGGGTTTTCATCACAAAGGGTAACTCTTGTAATTGAAAATGTTCCCGTTTAAAATTGATATTTTCTACCAGATCGCAAGTAATCCCCATGGGCTGTTGTTCATTTTTAAGCAAAACAAAATACTCACGTTTTTTTGGCAGTTCTGACAATAAAGAGAAATCTTCAGCGAGACAAAAGACGGGCGATTCTAGTTCATGTTCAAAAAACCATCCGATAATTCCTATTTCGTCAGTTGCCCTATGCAGATCGACAATAACTTCTACAGACTGCACCTCATCTTGAGGTACCAAGATTACTCTTTCATCAAATATCAGTAACACATATAAAAAGTGTGGATTATTGGGTTCAATCATAACTTAAACCTGCCCTGCTAACGCTTTATCAATCAGGCTCAACAACTCATTCTCTTGAAAAGGCTTCGTCAAATAAGCGTTGACTCCCACCGCTTCTGCTTGATCACGGTGTTTTTCTGTGGTACGCGAAGTAATCATAAAAATAGGCATTTTTTGCGTATCTTGATTGGCACGAACATGAGCCGTGAGTTCTAAACCATTCATACGCGGCATTTCCATATCCACCAACATCACATTGGGGCGCGTTTGACTCATCACCTCAATCGCTTCCAAGCCATCTTTCGCCAATAGCGTTTCAAATCCAGCATCTTCAACTAACAAAGAGAGAGACTTTCTCACACTTAATGAATCATCAACAATCATAATATGCGGTGTTGCCTGCGCCACCTCTTCTTGTTGAGCTTTTGCAGTAGCCAGCGGCATTGCTGCTTGTATGGGTAAACGCAATAATTCGGGTAAATCTAATAGTGGCACTAAACTACCATCACCCAGAATAGAAGCTCCCGTTACACCACGAATGTGAGTGACATAATTACCCATCGTTTTCATAACCAGATCATGCGTATCTAATAATTCATCAACAAGAATGGCTGTGATTCCCGTTTCTTCATGCACTAAAATGAGAGGACGATTTTCTTTTTCAGTAATCTCCGTTGCATCAGGCATATTTAATAACTTTGCTAAGGACTTTAAAGCATAAAGATTCTTACCTTTTTTCAAAGTGATCTCTTCACCGACACGGTAAAACTCTCCTGCGCCTGGCGCGATAGCCTGTTCTAAATGATTAGTCTGAATACCAAACTGACGATTTCCAACACGCACCAATAAGACATGCACTGTGACTAACGTCATGGGTAGCTTAATCAAAATCGTCGTACCCTTGCCCGTTTCCGAACTCAAATCAAGCGTTCCCTTCATCAGGCGAATATTCGTATGCACGACATCCATACCTACGCCACGCCCTGAAACTTGTGTTACACCAGATTTTGTTGAAAATCCAGACGTTAGAATTAAACGCGCTAAGTCCTGTTCTGTCAACTCTTTATTTTCAGTGATTAAACCGCGTTGAATAGCCGTATAACGGATATTGGTATAATTGAGTCCTTGACCATCGTCTTGACAACAGACGACAATATTATTGCCTTCGCGATAAAAACTCAACTTAATTTTACCGCTTTCTGGTTTTCCTAAAAGAACACGCTCATCAGGTATTTCTATGCCATGATCAACGGCATTACGCAAAATATGCTGTAAAGGGTCTGCCAAATTACTCAAAACATCACTGTCCATCATAATATCCGTACCACTCACCTCTAAATCCGAGTTTTTACCTGTCATACGACAGGTTTGACGAATATTACGCTGTAACTTAGAAAGAATTGTAGAAACAGGAACCATGCGTGTTGTCATAATGTTGGTTTGGAAGTCTTTATTGAGACGTTCTTGGTGAATAAACATTGTTTCCAATTCATTCAGTTCCTGACGCATCAATATAGCCAACTCGCGATTATCCGCTATAAACTCAATAAAACTATGGGCAACGCTATGTAGTTCATTATATTCCTCAAATTCTAGCGAATCGAAATGCTTATTTTTCTCCGCCTCTTTATTACGGTTTTCTATACCAGTGATACCACGCACATCAACAAGATTTTCTAATTCAAACGTTTTCTTTTGAAGCATTAAATCTCGTTCCGTCAATGTGCGTGTATTATGTACGACATGTTTCAATTTTTCTTGAATTTGCCCAACCGATATGGATAACTCACCCACCAAACGCATCAACTCATCAATCGTTTTGGTAGGCACTTTTAAAAATTGTTCAGGCGTACCTGCCGCTACACTGCTTGCTGGTTTTTTTGATACCGGTTTTTCCAGTTCCGTTTTTTCAGATATTTTAGGTGTAGCCGTTTTTTCAGGTACAGATGGTTGTGGTGGGGCATCAAGCTGACCTTTATCAATACGGTTTGCCCAATCTAACACCGATTGCAAAACCTGTTGTGCTTGTGACGGTGCTTCATCTTGACCAAGCAAAGCATCAATCATCATTTCCATACAATCAGCCGCTTCAACCAGGGTATCCGTCAATTCTTTAGGCGGAGCCACCTGATGTTTGGCGAGATATTCCAAAGTATCTTCAAGATGATGAGCAACATTGGCAATTCCCTTAATACCAATGATATTCGATGAGCCTTTAAGGGTATGGGCAATACGTTGGGCTTTCTTAATTTCTGAACTTTCTGGAAACTGAATAATTTTCTGAATACTGACAGAAAAATCTTGAGTATTTTGAGGTGCTTCCTGTAAATAAGCCTCCAACAATTCTTGATGAATATCTTCAGGAATCGTTAATAAAACATCCTCCGGCGTGGCTTTCGTTTGACGACTATGAGCTTCTGACCCTTCAACATCCTCTTCCGCCGTTGAACCTGCCGTTAATTGGTTTAATAGAGAAAAAGCCGCTTCTTCTGTTAAAGGCGAATTCCATGTTAATTGACGGAAATGCTCCACCAGTGTAACAACACTGTTTTTACCAGGCGAATTGAGATAAGCTAAGACTAAATCGGGCCATTGTTCTAAGACTTTCTTGGCTTTTTTTCGTACATTTATCTGTTCCGAACTCAGTGCTTTGACATTATCAATGATAAAGGTACAGATGGTTTGCAACCCTTCTAAACCCACCATTTCAGAAGCGACATATAGTCTATGTACTTGATCTGTATAATTTTCTGTTGTCTCAATCAGTTCAGCACTTTCAAGCGTGGTAAATTTTTTGAGTTCAATGGAGAAATCTTCTTTATATGTTTCAAGTTCACTACTGAGAATTTCGAGTATTTCAGCATTACCCAAAGAAATTTTATAATTATCTTCTACATATTCTACATCAAGCGGTGCTACTGTTTGAACGCTTATGTCATCAGCTTCTTGTGTAACGGTTTCATCTGGCTCTTCCACCAAACCACCAACTGGTGTTTTTAGCAGCCTTAATAAATTTTCTGTCGTCTCTTCTTCTAAGGGTGCAGGCCATCCGCTTTCTTGCAAAAAAACAATTAAGCTAGACGCACCCGTTGCTGGTGAATGCAAATACTCTAATACTTTAGTAGGCCATTCTAAAAAGTTCTTTTGTGCAACAACTCTAGTAGTTTGTTCCTCAAGACTAAAAGCTAATAAATTCTCATTGATAAAGGTGCAAACTTCTTGCAACCCACTTAAACCAGCCATTTCTGCGGTATCCCAAATATCCTGTACTCTATTCGTATATTCTTCAATGGCTTCTAAAAAAGCAGGGTTATCATTTTCCATAGACACACATACCTCAAGGGCGGTTGATAATCCATCGCTGGAATCGCTAATTTGAAAACACACCAGTTCTAATATATCTGGTGCAACTAATTTTATTTCATCTTTAATTTCATTTTCATCAAGGATATCGGTTGACGCAACTTTACCTTCTTCTGTACCTTCTTCATCCTGCGAAATGTCAATTTTTTCTTGAGTTGATTCAAAGTGTTGGACTTCAATATTTGGTATTTCACCCGCACTGACATCTCTTGCACTTCCTATCAAAAGCGGCTTTAATTGATATGCTTCCTCATTTTGAAGCGGCATAGGCCAACCGGTATTTTGCATCAGACTCAGCAACGCTTCCACTGATTCCACTGATTTTTGCAAATACGCCACCATTAACGCTGGCCATTCTAATAGCGATTCACGCGCATTTTCCCTAGATGATTTTGGCTGGCTACCCAACGCCATCACATTATTATTAATAAATGTGCAAATTTCTTGGAGACCAATCAATCCAGCCATTTCCGCGGCTTCCCACACTGATTGCACATTTTCTGTGTATGTCATGGTTGCCATTAATAAAGTTTCAGTCTCATCATCAGCCGCTATTAATTCATTAAGACACTGGGTATTTTCTTCGGCAACATCATTGATTTGTCCAATTAATAACTCAGAAATGTCGGGTTCAAGTGTGAATTGTGGATGGGATAATATTTTTTCTTTAACGGGTAATTCTTTATCTATTTCTTCAATATCTATTTCTTCAATTAATTCTTCTAATTCATCTTCCTCATCACTCCCTTCATTACTCACGGATAATTGATTCTGAACCTCATTTTTTTCGGATAATTCCTCAGTCTTAATACCTTCTTCTAAATTAACATCCTCTTTTTCTTCAAGGAATAATAATTCTTCAGCTTCTTCAGCTGTTTCAACATCAGTTTTCTTTTCTAATTTCTTTTCTAATTCATCAACGTCCTCTTTTTCTTCAAGGAATAATTTATCAACCTTTTCTTTTAATAATTCATCTTCTTCTAATAATTCATCAGGTTCAGGCATTTCTTCAATTAATTCTTCAATTAATTTTTTATTCTTCTCTTCAAAGGATAATTCATCTTGCTCCTGCCTCTTTTCAAGAATCTTCCCTTTAAAAAAGAGTAATTCCTCATCTTCATTCCTCGCTTCAATATCTTCATTCCTCGCTTCAACTAATTTTTGATCTAAAATTAATTCCTCATCTAATTTATCATCATCATCCCTATCATCAACGGGTAATTCCCAATCAGGCTTTAGAGAATACACTAATGTAGATAACGCTTTGTCGTCGTCTTCATCTTCGGATTGTGGTGGAAGAGCCAGTAAAGTGGAAGTGTCCTCTTTGTCCTCTTTTGATTCAGAATTTGGTAGTTGTACTGTTTCAATTGAAAAGGAAGAATGACAGTCTTGTATTAATTGTCTCAAAAACTTTGTTCGTTCGATTTCTAACATTGAAACTGGCCAAGATTCAAGGAATAGAAATTCTTCGATGTCTTTTGTGGCCATATCAGGCAATTGTAGATATTCAAGTAGTAATTTAGGCCATAATGCAAGGGATTCTAATTGTTGAAATCTTACCGATTGAACTTGTTCACTTGAAGCAAAGACATTATCATTGATAAAGGTAAATAGGTCTTGGAATGCTCTCAATTCCAATTCTTCAGATAGCTCCCACAATGATTGTACTGTGTCGGTGTATTGCTCAATTCCTTCAAGAAATCCTTCATTTTCTACTTCAAGCGTTATTATCTGATTGAGCGCGACTGATAATTTTTCGCTGACTTCAAGAATATTGTCATGGAGTAGTTGTTGTGAACTACCTAAATTATTTTTGGATTGCTTGATAATAGGAGACTCTTGTGTGGTTGAGGTCTTTTCGCCCTCGTTTAACTCATTGTTTTTGGATTGAGAAATCATTGAAAAAACATTTGCTTTTAAGTCATTTGATAGACTTTCATATAGTTCTGTAGCCTGATTGTCTGTATAAGGTTGAGGCCATTGTGCATTTTTGAGGTAGTCAATCAAGTGACGGCAAGTATTTTGATTATTGGGGGCGTGGAGGTAATTTAAGATTATTTTTGGCCAACGTTCAATTTCTCCATAAAGTAATTGGCGTTTAGAATCTTCTAAGGTTGATAGTGCGTCTAAGTTTTGTATGGTATGTTGGCAGATAGCGGGTAGTCCTTTTAAGTTGGCTTGTGCCGCTGCTTCACCTACTTTGTTGAAATAGTTCTGGGCTGAGGTGTTTGCTACTTTTAAAGTAGCTTCCCCGATCAAACTTGCTACTGCTTCATATAAAGTATAGGCTTCGTTGACTATTCTGGCTTGTAAATGATCAAGTTGTTTTGAATTGTTCATAACATCGGTTTCTAAATAATTCGAGGGGCGTTTTTTTTTGAGTTCGAGGTTTTCTTTTCAAAAAACGAAAACCTCGAAAACGCTTTCGCTTTGGAAAAGGAGTTCAACGCTTTCGCTTTGGAACATTTCCAGAAAAACGCCCAAAGCTGAAGCGTTGAACTCCAGAAGAGCCAAAACTGAAGCGTTGAACTCCAGAAAAAACTTACAAAATTACTGCTTATTCATGGACTTGGGGTAATTTAAATACCCGAATTGATTCTATCAACTGCTTAGAATAATCCACTAAGCTATCCGTTTGTATCGTTTGTTCTTCCAATTGTTTAGCTGTTTCATGGGTACTCTCTTGAATGGTACTTGCTCGTTCTCGCAAATCATCACTAATTTGTGCTTGCTGTCTTGATGCCATTGCAATTTGCTCAACGACTTGCACTAAATTTGCGGTCGTCTTTTGAGTATCTGTCATTTGTTCACCGGCTTGTTCAGCTAATCGAGAACCTTCAACCACTTGTCCGATGGTTTTGTCCATCGTCGCAATCGTGTCGTTTGTCTCTACCTGAATATTTTTCACGAGAGCAGAAATCTGTGAAGTGGCATTACGAGAACTTTCTGCTAAACGTTGCACTTCATCTGCAACCACAGAAAATCCACGTCCAGCTTCACCTGCGGCGGCGGCTTGCATACTGGCGTTCAAGGCGAGTACGTGGGTACGTTCAGCAATATTATTAATAATATCCACAATACTACTAATTTCCTGAGCGCGTTCACCAAGACGCTTAATTCGCTTTTCAGTCTCGTGAATTGTTTCCCTGATTTCACCAATACTCTCAACTGTACCCGTCACTGTCACTAACGCCGTTTCTGTAGTTTGAGTTGCTTGAATCGCAATTTCATTACATGATTGCGCCACATCAGCAATTTTATTCATCGCTTCTGCCGCAGCCGACAATTCTGCCATTGTGCTATCTACCACTTCCCGTTCTTCCTTCGCCACATTGGAGACATTTTCACCTTGTATTTTGACCTGACTAGTGGCCAATTCAACATCATCAGTAATGCGCCGCACATTAAGTAGTACTTTACTAGTTTCAGTTGCCATCTGGTTAATGGCATCCGCTAAAGGCCCTGTTACGTCTTCAGTGACAGGTACTTGTACTGTGAGATCACGTTGACTTAACTGGAAAGAGGCTTTGAGCAATTCAATGATGGAATTGTTGAGCATTTCATTTTCCTTCTCAGCTTTGGCTAAAGCGGTAAGGCGTTCATCCAGTAGTCCGTTAAAGGCATTACTCAAGGTTTCTAATTCATCATTTGTTTTAATGTTTGCACGGGCGGTAAAATCACCTTCGGCGACTTTTGTCACTGTGGCTTCCATTTGTGCAATAGGTGCCGCAATGCGACCAAAGAAGAAGAAACCTGCAATTCCCCCCAGAAATAAAATGATCAGGGCAATCGGAACAGCTACGGTTGTAATTTCAGCCGTTAATTCTTCTAAACGTTCTAATGATTCTCGTTCTTGCAAATTAGAGAAAATCGCCCATTGTAAGCCTGATACGTTAACTGGTGCAAAGGCGGACAAGACAAATTCTCCACGATAATCTTCATAAAGGTCAAACCCTGTTACTCCTGAAAATGCAGCACGAGTACCTGGATTATCAACCCTTTGGAGTCCCACGCTGGTGTCTTTGAGTTCAATATTAGATATGATTTTTTCCGATAAGCCGGCTTGTTGTACTTTGAGAAGATAATCTTCTTTGTCTTCAATAAGCATTCTGCTATCATTTCGCATTGCGCCATCAGCAGCGACGATATAGGCTTCCCCGGTTCGTCCCGATTCATCAAAACGCCAAACGCGGTGATTTGTCATAATGTCGTTAATGCTGTCTATAGATATTTGAAATATCAGTATTCCTTGTCTTTTTTCACCTTCATAAATAGGTGTTCCAATAAAAGCGGCTTGGCTATCATAGGATGGCAGGTAAGGCGCAAAATCAACTAATTCAATTTTCCCATACGGGGCTTGATTTAATTTGTCAAAAACTTGCCCTAATCCACTTTTAGCATAGGGACCCTCTTTTAGAGAGGTTGCGAAATCTAATTTTTTAATAACGGAATAAATAATATGACCACTGTTTGCATCAACTAAGATGATATCGGCAAAGTCAAAACGCATTTGAATCTCATGGAGATAGGGATGGTAATGGCTATGCAATTGTGTATAACTGGAGGCATCTGAAGCGGCAAAATATTCTTCTTTGGTACCAATTGGATTGGGATTGGCAGCAATATAGTGATATTGTAGCGCAATACTGTTATCGTCCAAATCTTTAAGAAATCTGAGCATATCAGGTGCTTCATTGACATTGAAATTACCATATTCTTCAGAGAAGTCGTCAATATAATATGTCTTCAATGCTTCTTTGTATTCATCAATGGGGAGAGATAAGGGGGTAGGAGGGCCTTCTTCAATAACTGATTCATCTTCAGATAGAACAAAATCTGTTTCATCTTCATCTTCAGACAGAGCAAAACTTGTCGGTAAGGAGGCTGCTTCCTTAAATTTGGGATAAGCGGCATTTAATCCATGCATAGCGTCGATAGTTGTTTTTGCTCTGGCATAGACTTGAATTTGATTAAAAATCCAGTTGAAATGGTCTTCTACTTGTGCTTTTTTAGCATCTCGAATTGATGTAATGTGACTTTTAGCACTTTCAGTTAATGCCTGTTGTCCAAGAGTACTCGCAATTTGACTGGTAAATAGTGCCGTAATAAGGACAGGAATCACGGCGAGAAAGGCCGAGCCAATAAACATTTTTTGTCGTAATTTCATTTTTATTATCTATTTTTAATTTAATGTACCAAAAATATTTGATTACTTGTAACTACTCAGCCGTTAGCTTTGAAATCAATTTCAAGGTGGAGTCGTTTTTTCTTTAAATTTTAGGAACGTGAAATAAATTCCAGATGAATCAGACCTGACAGGTTTCCATTCGAGGCTAAAGTTTTTTCTTTAAAAAAACTTTAGCCTCGAAACCTGTCAGGTCTAGTCGATATTATTTGTTCATGCAGATTCCTTAGTCGAGGTTTCCGTTTTTTAAGCGGAAATATCGACTCGAATCCATTTTCACAATGCCAATTTGGTTGTTAAAGTTTCAAAAAAGCCTAAATGGTCAAAATTAAACCAAACAGTGCTTTCTTTTTCATAGCCACTACTTGCATAAGGTTTAATAATGGCAGGTAAGGGCGGTAAATGAGTCAGTTTATCATTTTCAGTGAATGTTAAATGTATTGGTAGTTCTTCAATGACGATAGCTCCAGCTGTTTTTTCTCGTCCTAAAATCAATAGCATTTTTTTTATGCCTTTCCCTGTTTCCAATTGTAGTAATTGATATAAATCAAAAACAGGGACTAAATTCCCGCGTAGGTTAATGAGTCCCAATAGCCATGCGGCTGTAAAAGGTATTGTGCAAATTTGTAAGACTTCTGATAATTCACAGGTTGCTTGTTCCCCAATTAATAAGCCAATATTACCTATACGAAAACCAAGCCGACGGGTACTTTCCAGCCCTTCATGCTTTCCATAATAAGTGCTATCATCTGTCCGAATCAGTGGACGGTTTAATGCTTGGCTTGGGGATAATTTCTTCATATCGAATTAGTTAATGTAGTGGCATTCGAGTCGAGGTTAAAGTTTTAAAAAAAGGTCAGTACTCAGCCTTAAAATCAATTTCAAGGCTGAAAGCATTCGAGGCGAAGGTTTTTTTTTTAAAGAAAAAACTTTAGCCTCGAATAGTTTCCTAAAGGAGACTAAAAGAAGACTCAATTATTTTTATTTGAACAGAGCCTGCTAAAGCTAAACTCTTTTCGAGGTTTAAGTTTTTCTTTCAAAAAACTTAAACCTCGAAAATTAGTCTGTTTTAACAGACTATTTGAGGCTAAAGTTTTTTTAA
>JAGLHR010000047.1 GCA_023143415.1 Thiomargarita sp.
AAACCAGACCTGGCAGGTTCAAAAGAAAACCTGCCAGGTCAAAACCAAAGTCGGAGAGATTCAAGTTTTTTTTCAAAAAACTTGAACCTCGAAATCAAGTTTGGTCGCTGCCCTGACCTGCCAGGTTTTATTTTAACCTGGCAGGTCTGGTTTTAAAGTCTTTTAAATTATTTGATGCACGTTCCTTATTAAGCTGATCTAAACTCGTATGACGTACATCTTTGCCTTTAACTAAATAGACGACATATTCACAAATATTTTTGGAATGATCACCAATACGTTCTAAAGCACGGGCGCACCAAGAAATTTGCATCGCTTTTTTAATATCACGGGGGTTTTCCATCATTTGAGTAATCAATTGCCGCGAAATGGCTTCAAATTCCTGATTGATCTGTTCATCGCTGGCAATAGTCGTTAATGCTTCCTCGACATCATTATGAGCAAAGGCATCAAGCGCATTATGTAACATGACTTTAACATGCTCACCTAAATGACGTAATGTGACAAAATAAGTCGGCGTGATTTCTTTATCCGCTCTTGGTATAGCATAACGCCCTAATTTCTCAGCTTCATCGCCAATGCGTTCCAAATCAGTAATCGTTTTGATAACTGAAATCACTAAACGCAAATCACTGGCAGCCGGTTGACGACGCGCTAAAATATGAGTACATTGTTCATCAATAGCGACTTCCATTGCATTGATTTCAAAATCTGCTCCCGCCACTACTTCGCCCAAACTGCTATCTGAGTTTAATAAAGCCGTTAATCCATCAGCAACTTGTTTTTCAACTAAGCCGCCCATAACTAATACTTGATGGCGAACTTCTTCCAATTCTTCGTTAAAACGGCGGGAGATATGTGAATCTAAGGATAAGTCATTGTTCATATAGTGTCCTAAAGACCTGTCAGGTTTTTAAAACCTGACAGGTCTGATAGAGTTTTCATATTAACCAATACGCCCCGTGATATAATTTTCTGTCAATTCGTGTTGTGGATTGGTGAATATTTGACTGGTTTCACCCACTTCGATAATACGCCCTAAATGAAAATAGGCGGTTCGTTGCGAAACTCTTGCCGCTTGTTGCATTGAGTGGGTAACAATTGCAATGGTATAATTTTTCCGCAGTTCATCAATGAGTTCTTCAATGATAGCGGTGGCAATCGGATCAAGTGCAGAAGCCGGTTCATCCATTAAGATGACTTCTGGACTGATAGCAATAGTACGGGCGATACATAAACGCTGTTGTTGCCCTCCCGATAATCCGGTCGCGATGGAATGTAGCCTGTTTTTTACCTCATTATATAAACCCGCTTTTTTTAAGCTAGTGACGACAATTTCATCAAGTTCCGCTCTGTTCAAAGCTAAACCATGCAAACGCGGTCCATAAGCCACATTTTCATAAACAGACTTGGGAAAAGGATTAGGTTTCTGAAACACCATACCCACTCTCGCCCGAAGTAATACTGGGTCCATTTCATTCGCATAAATATTTTCGCCATCTAAACTAATATCACCTTCTACCCGACAAATTGGAATCGTATCATTCATGCGATTAAGGCATCGTAAAAAAGTCGATTTACCACAGCCAGAAGGTCCAATTAATGCAATGACTTCATGTTTAGCAATATCTAAATTGACATCAAATACCGCTTGTTTGTCCGCATAAAACACATCCATATTGCGTATAGATATTTTAGCCTCATCTACGAAGGGTTGCCCCCATGTTTCATTCACTTTTTGTTCTATGTTAGTTGTCATTATTTGGTTTATTAGGTAATCCTAAGTAGTGATTTTGGATTCCATTCGAGGCTAAAGTTTTTTGAAGAAAAACTTTAGCCTCGAATGCTTTAGCTTCTCGCTCCGCGAGAAATGACACAGAATTTGAGTTTTCGGATGGATGCTATATATCATAACTTCAGTGAACGGGAATTATCTCTGTTCTTAAAGTTTTTTCCATCAAAAGAAATCGCCCCAAAATGATTATTCCCTTTTTGATTTCTATGTATCTCAAATTCGCCATGCTGTGTATCCACTGACACGATAAAATTCGAGTTGGGTATTGTGTAGATAGTTCTATTTGAATTATTCTTCTCCAGACTTCCCGTGGCTTTTTCCCAATTTTGTATCTTGGCAATATGCTTGGCTGTTGCCAAAACCTTGCTCACTCTCTGGTTGGCATCAAGCCGTGATAATTCCTGATAAAAAGTATCCCAAACCTCCTCAATATCTTCTCCGAGAAAGAAGCTGTATATTTCCTTCATCTGCAGGATATTTTCCTGCTGGGTGTTTGGATCAAAGCGAGGTCTGTAAGCTGCCCAATCATACAAAGTCGTTAGGAACGGCAAATGGCATTTGACTACATGCTGCTTTTTACTTGCATTTTTAACAGACTGCGGTTCCGTGACAATCTCTGCCTGTTCATTCAGTTTATTGAGCAAAAAATTTAACCGACAAACATCCCATTGCGCGTCATTGTCCAGACTGACGACTAAAGAATTTTTCAAATATGCGGCTGCGATGCCGGTTACGCTATATTCCGTGTTATTGATGGTGATAGAGGTTAAATCGTAATCGTTTTTTTGCGGATCATCTTCCGTGATATACGGTGAATCAAAAATCCCTAGCAGGAAAATATACACAGGATCACTGAAATCAAAATTGGTTTGCAAAAACTCAAAGATGCTTTTGTTTTTGGTAATCTTTTGTTCGGCAAAATCCTCGCTGCGCCTGAAAGTAAATACATCTTCCCCCCCCAATTCTGTAATCCGCTTGAGCAATTTACCTACGCCAGCCAAGTTTTCCAACTGGCGGCAGGCTTCGCCATCATCGGCTGCTATACCAAGCGACAACTCATTAAAAAATATTTCCATTGCTATTTCTGTTGCGACTTCTGTTAAAAAAGTTCCATCATTGACTTGGTCCACTCATCAAAAAAGCCTTTAGGGATTTTAGCGAACGTGCCTTCTGCTGTTTTGCGGTGTAGCTTGCCTTTGTCGTCAATTAAAATGGAGCTAATATCACTGCAATTATCTTCTTCGTTGCGTTTGAAATAAAAAGCCATCACATTTTCTGGTGCGATGCATTTCTTCCGGGTGGCGATACGGATACCATTCAAAATATGATCGCTGTGGGTTTCTATGAATAATTGCATACCACTTTGTGCAGCAGCAGCGAATAACTTGCCGAGTTCCACTTGACCACGCGGGTGGATATGGGATTCCGGGTTTTCTATTAAAATCAGCTTATCTTTTTCCGCTGCGAGCAGGGAAACAATCACTGGTAGTACATAAATCAAACCGAAGCCGATGTTTTTAGGTTTGAACTTATGGGTAATACCTTGTTCGGTATCGAATTGAAAATCAAGACGGACTTCTTCGTTTGAAACTTCCTCGGTTTTCAGTATCACACCAGTTGCCAGTTCACTCAGCCACGCTTCAGCTTGATGAATCAACTTGCTGGATTTGGCATTAGGGTGATGCAAAATCTCATTAACTTCTTTGTCACCGTACAGATGCAGGAAATGCGTGGTGTATTCGCCGGACAAGCCAAGACTTTTCTGCTTTTCCACGATTTCAACAGAGGCGGGATAAGCATTTTGCGCCCCAGTCCGTTCGGCGCGGAGGTATTGGAAAGCGGCGTTAAACACGTTGCATTGTTGCAGATGTTCCTGCGAATAGTTGACAGACGCACGTAGTACATCACGGTTGGGATGGCTTAAAACGTCGCAATCAAAGCGCCATTCTAAGCGATGCTGTTCGGAGGAGACGTACCTAAAAACAATTTCTTTATCTATGCCGAATTGGTAATACACATCTTCCGCCACGCCGGCATTAAATAGCGTGTTGTTGGGGTTATTCAGTTTTAATTCACCTTTGCAGATTTCTGGGCTTTGCCGTAATAAAAGCAAGCTTTGAATCAGCGAACTCTTGCCAGAACTGTTTAAACCCGTCAGTAGGTTAAGATGGCGTATTTCCAGTTCAATTTCTTTCAGCGGCTTGAAATTTTTGATATATAGTTGGCGTATCATAATATTTTGTCTCTAATGTACCGGTTAATTCAATAGTTCTCATTCATATTTTTTACCGGATTAGTTTTTTGCCTTTTAAAAATTTTGAAGTCATTGCTATCAAACCAAAAAATATCGTAACTACTCAGGGCAACCACAAGGGATTGCCCCTACATAATCAGGGCAACCACAGGGATTTGCCCGATGAATATTTTCGTCAGTCTTCATAAGTAGGGGCAATCCTTTATGGTTGCCCTGATTATGTAGGGGCAATCCTTTATGGTTGCCCTGATTATGTAGTCGGCCTCTTTGTGCTTTCACTGGATTATTTACAGCAAGCTAATTTTTAACAAATTGGATATCCAGTGTACGCATGTAAATTTGTAGTCCGGCATCTTGTATTGGGAAAACATAAGCATCTTCATCAGATTCATTATAATGAGCATGCCACCAACCAGGAGGCGTGACAAAAACCGTATTGGATTCCCACATTGCCTTAACTGGATTGATAATATTACCTTCTCCATCAATCTCTTTACCAATCAGTGTATAAACATCCGGCTTGGCAGAAACGGCCAAATCAATTGCAGCAGAGTTATGACGATGTGGTTTCTGTATGGCACCTTTGGGTAACAAATTATATAAAGACCACAAGCTATGTGTCATGGTACGTGTTTTCTCACTGGCGGGATTACCTAAAACGATGCCATTACGGTTACGATTTTCCCGAATGCCAGCTTCCCTAATCAGATCAATTTCTCCATCAAGATATTCTTTAGAATAAAAAGCGGGCTGGAAACGCGCTTTTGACGGAGTCGCTCCAACATAATTTAACATGGGTGCATCATGTACCCAACAGATTGCAGCATCTTCATCAGCATAGTGTATTGATCCACCATTCATTGGTAAAGTAAAAGCATCACCCTGTTTCCATTTAACTGTACCGTGTTCTGTCTCAGTACGACCCATACCACGCATAATAAAGAAAACCTCTGAAGTCGAATTAACCGCCGCCGCAATATTTTCATTTGCTTGTATGCGTATATAATTCGCCAGTAAATTTGGAGTTGTTGCAGGATAAGGTGTTCCAATCATTTCAGATAAAGAAAGTTCAATAATACGTGTTTCACCTTCTTCATGTAATTGAGCGGGAAAAGCCCGAATTGGAATACTTGTAATATCTGGGTTTGCAGAAGAACCATATTCCCAACTAAGAACTTGTTCTTGCCACTTCTCATTAACAATCATTATTTTCTCCTGTTAAGTTGCATATCTTTTAATGGCATTGAGCCAGGGCGAATACGCAGATTTCCCCCTACAGCCCCTGAATACGTGGTGATTTGTAGGGGCAGACCTGTGTGTCTGCCCTGTTCCAAACGCAGTGAGATCAATTTATTTCAAGGCTTTCGCCTCAAAAACATTTTAATTGATATTTCATAACATAATACTCGACTATCAAGTTTTTTAACAACCATGTCTCTATTCAAAACACAATAACTACAAGCACAATAACTATAAGCACAATAACTACAAGGATTATTTATCAGAAAGGATAATCACTTGATATTTATTAACTATTTGATTTAAAATCGTTTTTTTTCTATTCTTTCTTATAAATAATCCTTGTAGTTATAGTTATCGTTTAAAAAAATTGATAGTCGAGTAATAGGATAAAAAATCAAAATCGTATTTCTTTACATTACCCTTTTACCACCGCCGTTCAAACTTTTTTCGCAACCATACAGCTAATCCATTCATCACTGCTAGAAATAGCATTAACACCAATATAGCCGCCGCCGTTTTAGCAACAAAAGCTCTTTCTGGACTATCAGCCCATAAGTAAATTTGGACAGGTAACACAGTTGCCGCATCAGTGGCACCTTGTGGTATATCAACGATAAATGCCACCATGCCAATCATCAGTAATGGAGCGGTTTCTCCTAATGCTTGCGCTAAACCAATGATCGTTCCGGTTAAAATACCCGGCATTGCTAATGGCACAACATGATGAAAAGCAACTTGTATCTTAGAAGCCCCTAATCCTAACGCGGCTTCTCGCATTGAAGGAGATACTGCTTTGATAGCGGAACGACTGGCAATAATAATGGTTGGCAAAGTCATCAACGCTAATACGATGCCTCCGACTAAAGGGGCGGAGCGAGGCAAACCAAAGAAGTTGATAAATACGGCTAATCCCAGTAAACCAAATACGATAGAAGGAACTGCCGCTAAATTATTGATATTCACTTCAATAAAATCAATCCAACGATTGCGAGGTGCAAATTCTTCTAAATAAACGGCTGCCATGACACCGATTGGAAAAGATAATAATAAGGTGACTAAGAGCGTATAAAAGGAACCCATCACCGCACCCAATATGCCCGCTAATTCTGGCTCCCGCGAATCTCCCGTTTGGAAAAACCAATAATTAAACCGTTTCTGAAAACGTTCTTGTTGCTCTAATTCAGTAATCCATGCAATTTGTTCTTGACTGACACGCCCAAATTGTTTATCACTTTTTAGATAAGTATCAACATCATCATCAACCAATAGCCATATTTGAACCGTTTGTCCCAATAAATGTGGTTCTGCTTGCAGTTTATCGCGTAATCGATACTCGGCATCAACACTGATTAATCGCATCATTGCACGTTTATCAGATCGTTTATGCACTGTTGGGAATAGCTGTTGTAAAGATTGCTTAATTAAACCCCTAAAATTAGCGTTTTGCAATTCTTCTGGATCGAAATGGGTGGCAATCCCTAATTTTTCCTGAGAAAAATGAATATCTAATTTGACTTCAGTTTGAATAAAAGCGGGCAAAGCTTTGACGAGCATATCGACTAATAAAATAAATAGACAGGCAAAACCAATCAATACCGCCAATAAACTCAGAAACCGAAAGCGTTTTTCTTTACGATAACGTTTGTTTAAACTTTTTTTAATTTGTTCTGTGTTATTCATATTCTTCCCGATATTTACGCACAATATATAAAGCGATAATATTCAATATTAAAGTTGATATAAACAACATAATCGCTAATGCAAAAGCCGCCAGCGTTTTGGCACTGTCAAATTCTTGATCGCCCGTTAATAACGTGACAATTTGTACTGTAACCGTCGTTACTGCTTCCAACGGATTGACGGTGAGATTAGCAGATAATCCCGCTGCCATGACAACAATCATGGTTTCCCCGATAGCGCGAGAAAAAGCCAATAAAATGCCTCCAATGATGCCGGGGAGTGCGGCGGGTATCACAACTAAGCGAATGGTTTCAGATTGAGTGACTCCTAAACTGTACGAACCATCTCGCAATGCTTGTGGCACGACAGAAATCACATCATCTGATAGGGAGGAAATAAAGGGAATAATCATAATGCCCATGACTAAGCCGGTTGCTAAAGCACTTTCCGAGGCGACATCAAGCCCTATCATTTCTCCCCAATAACGTATAAATGGGGCAACCGTCAATGCGGCAAAGAAACCATAGACAACGGTGGGAACACCTGCTAAAATTTCCAATACGGGTTTAGCAACAGAGCGAAATGCGGGGGAAGCATATTCCGATAAATAAATGGCTGACATTAAGCCAATGGGTACCGCAACTAACATGGCAATACTTGAAATCAAAAGGGTTCCAAGAAACAAGGGGATCGCACCAAAGCTGCCCGAACTGCCCACTTGATCTTCGCGCAGTGCGGTTTGTGGACTCCATTCGGTGCCAAACAGAAAATCTTGTGGCGGGATTTCTCCAAAAAAACGTATAGATTCAAATAAAAGCGATAGAATAATACCAATCGTTGTTAAAATGGCAACCGTAGAACTTAAAATCAAAAAGAATAAGACGACTTTTTCCACCAAGAGTCTAGCAGGTGTTTTTCCAATAACCCGACTAAAACCCCAAGCAGCACTAGCTAGAGCTAATATCAATACTAATACTGTGCGTAATGAATTACTCGTTTCTTGCATAGAGAGTAGATATTTCACGGCTTCCAGTTTCATTGGTTCCGTATTACTATCCATTAAAGCTGGTGTAGCCAGTAATTTAAGTTCATTCAGTACTAAACTCAATTGCCCTGAGGGTAAACTCTGAATATCGGCGGGTAAACTGGCAATCAAAAGCTGTTCAATGACTATCGTTTCAAAGAATAACCACAGAAATAATAGGAATAATGCGGGCAATCCGCACCACAAAGCAGTCATATAACCGTAGTAGCTGGGAATCGAGTGGAGACTATGACGATTATGTTTTGCAATTGATAAGGCTCGCTGTTTGCCAAAAACATAACTGAATAAGGCAAGTGCAACGAGTGTGACTAAAAGTGTGGAGACATTCATAGTGAACGGTTATTATTTATTAGTACAGGAAAGCCGAAATTTTTATATCAGCTCAAAAATCATTATTTTCCAAGATAATAATGACAAATATATTAACCAAATATGACAGTTTGATGACAAGGTTTAAATCCAATTAAGGTATGGTTTAAAATTAACCAAAGGAGCCTCTTGCAAAACTCGCTTTTTCGAGTTTCGAGCTTAGAAATTCTATTTTAGAACAAAAAATCGGATTTCTTAAACTTCGTGTGTTCAGAATTTGGCAAGAACTTCTTTTGATAAACGGTAACGATAAACTAAAAAATCTCTTTTTTGGAGAGTTTTGCAAGAGGCTCAAAGGGATAATAAAATTTGTGTTATATTTAGCCAAGGGCATTCATTAATGGAAAGAAAGTGATAATAAGGGAATAGCCAATTCTTAATGAAGATTTTATTTCGTGTGTATTCCAGAAGTCATTAAATTGGAAACAGATATGAAAGTAGAAAGGTTCAAGAAAGCAGAATTAAATGAATATTGCAAAAAATTGGGCATAGAAACCAAAGGGAAAAAAAAGAGTGATTTAATTGATGCGGTGTACAACCATCAAAGAGCAGAAATTGATGAGGCAATCAAATCTGGAAACGGCTTAGATTTGCTGAAGTTGAAAATTAGCCATTTATCAGATGAGTATGCTAATAATCTACGAGAAAAGATCGATACTCGCAGGGAAGAGATGAAAGCTGATAATAATTCTCATTACTTAATATACAGAGTATTAGGAATTTCAAATAATGAAGGCTCACTAATTGATGAATACCAAAATATAGGTCGTTTCTTGTATAAATATGCTGGCTCATTCCTTGAAGAAGCCGCTTCCCTTTGTTTATTCTTTGCTAATAGCAAGGGCGGCAAAACGACGGTAGAAAACACGGAGGGAAAGAAACCCAAAATATTTGAAATTGATTTCCTGAACGGCAATGATGCCGTGGAGCTAAAGTGGCGCGATGCGACTACTGATGGAGATCATATTATGAAAGAGCATACACGAGTTAAGGTAATTAAGGAACATGGCTATAAGCCAATTCGTATCATGTTCTATTATCCTCAAAGAGAACAAGCCATCAAAATTCAAGAAACCCTGAAAACCCTATATAGTGGTGTTGATGGTGAGTATTACGCTGGTGACGACGCTTGGAATTACCTTACAAAAATAAGTGGTTATAATTTAAAGTCAATCTTAACAAAAATTGCAGAAAGAAGAGAGAATGAGGCAGAAAACAATTAATAGCATTTTTAAAGGTGATTGCTTAGAGCAAATGAGGTTAATTGAAGAAGAGTCAATTGATCTCATCTATCTTGATCCACCGTTTTTCACAGAAAAAAAACAGGCGTTGAAAAATAGAGAACGAACTAAGGAATTTAGCTTTGATGACATTTGGGGTAGTGATAAGCGATATGCGGCGTTTTTAAAAGAACGAATATTATTGATGTATGCTCTTCTAAAGGAAACAGGCTCTATATTTATTCATTGCGACAAAAGTGGAGAACACATTATTCGAGCTCTATTAAATCAGGTTTTTGGTGCAAATAATTTTCAATCAGAAATCATTTGGAGTTATAAAAGATGGTCTAACTCAAAAAAAGGTTTATTGCCAGCTCACCAAAATATTTATTTTTTTTCAAAAACGAAAAAATTCAAGTTCAATCCCATTTATACCGCTTACTCAGAAACAACAAATATTGACCAAATATTACAGCGTAGAACAAGGGATGAACATAATAAGTCAATTTATGAGGTCGATGATAATGGTGAATTTAAGCACGGAGACAAGAAAAAGGGTGTGCCTTTAAGTGATGTTTGGGAAATTCCTTATTTGAATCCAAAAGCAAAAGAACGCGTAGGTTACCCGACACAAAAACCTCTATTACTTTTGGAGCGAATCATTGAGTTGACCAGTGAAAAGGGTGATATTGTCTTAGATCCTTTCTGTGGCAGCGGTACAACTTGTGTTGCTGCAAAATTACTTGAACGTCATTTTATAGGAATAGACAAATCACAAGAAGCGGTTGAACTTTCGCTAAGTCGATTAGAAAATCCCGTTAAAACCTATTCAAACATTTTAAAAAAGGGTAGAGAGTCTTATGTTAACGCTGATAAAGAAACATTAGGATTATTAAAAGATATTAAATTTAATCCTGTTCATAGAAATAAGGGAATTGATGCCATTTTAGTTGAGACTTATGAAAATACTCCCGTGTTAGTTCGAGTTCAAAAAAAGAATGAAACTATAGCTGAGGCTGCTGCAGTTTTAATAAAAGCAAAGAAGAAAAAAAAGTCAAAAAAAGTCATTCTCATACAAACAAATGAATCTGGGTTATTCGATGAAGATGTTAATTATGATGGTATGATAATACTTCAATCCCCATCGCTTCAAATAGCAAATTGTTTAAGTCTCTGATGTGACGCAAGAAGGGATTGCCCCTACATAAATCTTTTCGTCACTTGACATAAGAATATTGTTGTAGGGGCAATCCTTTATGGTTGCCCTGAGACTCAGGGCAACCACAAGGGATT